>JAFGIQ010000028.1 GCA_016929575.1 candidate division FCPU426 bacterium | reverse complement strand
CGGGCCTGCGCCCAGCATGCGCTGGGCAGGCCCGGCGTACTTGTCCGGCGAATGCCGGAAGCCGGGGAATTCGCGGTGGCATATTAAATACCGAAAAAACAAGGAAAAACAGGTGTGCCCGGCTTTCAGATCTCCGCGCTTGCTTATAAGAGGCCTAAACGCTCGAGAATTTGGGAAAGCATTTGCCTTTTAATGCCCAGGAAATCGGCGGTTTGGGTTTTATTATTATGATTCACTTGCAAATGATGGGAATAGTACGCGCTTTCCACTTTGTCCGTAAGGCTTTTTAAAAATTTTTTAAAATCATCGTATTTCATATTTTTATCAAACGCAGGCAGCGAAACATCCTCCTCTTTAAATATACCATCCTGAAAAAATCTTTCCACATCAGGTAATTTAATGACATCACCTTTGCAATTGGTGAATCCGCATTCAATGCATTTTTCCAGTTCGCGCACATTTCCCTTCCATAAATACGTCTTGAATTTATTCAGCACGTCATTGGCCAGGCCGACTATTCTCTTTTTCTTTTTGGCGTTGTATTTTTTGATAAAATGTTCGCAAAGAATAGGAATATCCTCCAGCCGCTCCCGCAGGGGCGGAAGCTCGATATAATTGCTTTTTAAACGGAAATACAGATCTTCACGGAATTTTCCCTCTTTCACCCTCTGCCACAAAGGCCGGTTGGTGGCAGCCAAAATGATCGCATCCAAAGGCTCCTCTTTATTGGAGCCCACCCGGCAGAAGGTTCTTTCCTGCAGCAAGCGCAGCAGTTTGCTTTGGTGGTCCAGCGTCAATTCGCCTATCTCGTCAAAAAAGACAATCCCGCCTTTGGCCCCCTCTATTCTGCCTGGCTTCAGTTTGGCGGCCATGGAGTGCGCCCCCGGTTCATACCCGAAAATAATCGTCTCAAACAACTCCTTGGGAATACTGGTGCATTCAATGGCGACCAGGGGTTTGTCCTTGCGCGGGCTCAGCTGATGGTATATTTTTGCCACCACCTCCTTGCCCGTGCCGGTGGCTCCCATGATGAGCAGGTCGCTTTGAAACTGGGCGGCATTGCTGATATCCATCATGATTTCAACTATTTTCGGGGACTCGCCGACCATCCAAATATCATCGCCTTCTGGAAAGGTTTTGTCGACCATGACGGACGAAAGGCTGTTTTTTATTTTTTCGATCAGTTTTTCATTGTCATCGATGGGTTTGCGGAAATAATCGTTGATGCCCAATTCGAGCAAACGCTTCATTTTGGGGGCATCCAGCGTTCCGCTGATGACAATAACCGGCAGTTCCTCTTTCGAGGGGTAGGCCTGCCTGATCTGTTCAAGAATGGCAATGCCTATCGTATCTTTCTCATCACTGAAACTGATGTCCAGGGTGATCAAATCGGGCCCAAAAGACGATATTTTTCCCATCACCTCTTCTGCCGACAAGGAATAATCCACAATATATCCCTCATCCTCAAATATGCCTTTAAGCATATCCACCACGTTGATCTTGTCTTCCAGAATCAATATGCGCGCCATAGTGCCTCAGCTCCTCGTCGTAATCATTTTTTGAACAGCGGCAGCGTAAAATAAAAAGTGGTTCCATGTTCCAAGGTGCTTTGTTCGATCCCCAATTCCCCGCCCATCAATTGGACCAGCTTCCTGGAAGTCGCCAAGCCCAGGCCCATGCCTTCTTTCTTCGGTTGCAGCTGTACGTACGGCAGGAAGATTTTCTCCCAATCATCGGGCTTAATGCCCGGCCCCTGGTCGCGAATGGAGGTTTTTACGGCATTGTGGTTGCACTGCATTTCTATGCTGATGTGACTGTCAAACGGCGAAAATTTAATCGCATTGTGGATGATGTTTTTCAACACTCTGCGTACAACCTGGGAATCGGCCACCACCTGGCATGGGGCATGCGGCGGCTGGAAGCGAAAACGCATGCCGCGGTTGGACATCTGTTCCTCCACTGCCTGCATGACTGATAGCACGGCATTTACCAGGTCAATGGTTTCGGGCAGCATCTCGATTTCACCGCTTTGCAGGCGCTGCTGGTCGTTGAGATTGTTTAAAAACCGGTCGATGGAATCAGCCCCTTCTTTTGCATTTTTCAGGTCTTTTTCCAAATTGGGGAGGTCGGAGCCCTTTTTGATTTTTCCCAGCAGTGAAGAAAGTTTTCCTTGAATGACCGTCAGGTCCTGCTTGGCGTCATGCGTAATGCTGTAAATCATGTCCGCCTTGGTTTGTTCGGTTTCCTTGAGCTGCTGATGCATAAGATGCAGCTTTTGTTTGGTGTCGAGCAGATACATCCCCATCCCCAGGAGGATGACCAGCAAACCCACAATCACCATGATCGCCACCACAATTTGCTTCTTGGCGGCCAAAAATTCTCCCAGGGTAAAAACAGTGATGATATGCGCCTCTTTGTCCTTGAGGTAATCGAGCTTCCATTTTACAAAAAATCGCCCGCTGCCTGCGTCCACGTACGAAGTTTGATTCGGCCGCGCCCTGTATTCAAAGGTGTAATGGTCAAGCGCGTTTTGCTCCCCGGCGTACAGCCTTTTG
The DNA here is from genome assembly GCA_016929575.1 of candidate division FCPU426 bacterium. GTDB lineage: Bacteria > Oederibacteriota > JAAXVQ01 > JAAXVQ01 > JAUVAV01 > JAFGIQ01. Next base: position 17,599 of record JAFGIQ010000028.1, on the reverse strand, counting down.
ACGCCGCCTTGATACACGGCTATTCCCTCCACAAAGGGAATTCTGGTCAGGAGCTGGAGCATCTTGTAAAAATCCGCCAACTGTTTTTTATCAATAAAAACCCTTGCGGTTTCGGCAATATTGGAAGCCACATTGACGCGTTCCAGATACAGGCGGTTTTCAATTTTTTTTACATTATTCCAGATAAGGCCGACCACGGCCAGCGTCACCCCTAAAAGCAGGGTGCTGACAAGAATCGGATAATATTTCCTCCATTTTAAAAACATACCGTCATCCCTGTCCGCCTATTTTAAAAGACAATTTTTATGCTTTTTTTCATTGAAATCCGCAAACCGGTCTATGCCGAAATAATTCAGAATCCCCTTCAACTTTTGCTGGGTATGACAATTTTTCAGGGTTTCACCAAGAACCTGCATTTGCGCATTTTTATTCTTGTTCCTGGATAGTCTCGCAAAAACCGGCGTATTGGGCACTGACGCGGATGATGCCAGGACTTTGATGTCATTGGGCAGCCGTAAAAGCTTGTGGATGTGGGTGACGTATTCAAAATCAACCAGGACATCGACGGTCCCGACCTGCAAAGCCAGCAGCGCCTCCCGGGCATTGGTGAAGTTTTCTATGCTGGCAAAAAACGTTTCGGCTTGGAAGTGCGGCACATTTGCAAAAAAATAGCCCGGCATCTTTTGCAGCAGCATGTCATTGGGATATCCCAGGCGGCTGTTTCTGGTCTCCTCCGCCTGCGTATACGGGCTGTCCGCACAGGTGATCAGCAGGCATTGCTGGGTGTCCTTGTAATCCCGTAAAACCGTAGCCATCGGCTGGATTAAGCCGTTCCGGTAATATTTCCTCAAATCCGCGCCATATGTCGCCACCATGTCAAGCTCGCCTGCTTGTAAAGCCAATTCCAATTCCGAGGTGCTGTACCATTTCCACTCCACTTCCATGTTCACCGCTGCTTCCAGGTGTTTTTTCAGCGGGTCCAGCCTGATCATTATTTCATGCAAGTCTCCATAATCCGCAAAAATCTTGCGTTCAATGCCAATCACAATTTTATCCGGGTGTTTTTCCGGTAAATAAGGGGCCCTCTCCGGAAATCCGGACGCCTGCAGCTGTTTATCCTGTTGCTGCTTGATCAACAAGGAATACACTTCCTGCGCCTGTTTGGCCTCTTGCTGGGCCTCCTGGGCAGCCTGTTCGGCTTCTGCCGCTTTCAGCAAAAGGTTTTCCGAATGCTCTTTGGCGATTTCACGGACAGCAGCGGCGGACAAGGCCGCGGTTTGGGCATTGGCTTCCGCGTCTTGCACAGCGGCTTTTACGCCTTCCAGGTCTTCACTATCGGCCGCGCGCCCGGCCTCTGCTGCTGCTTTTTTGGCAGCCTTGACCGCTTCCCGGGCAACAGCGACATTCCTGGTCACAGAGGTGGCGGCCCGCGCCACCTCAACAGCTTTTCGATATTTGGCATCAATTTCAGGGGAAGTGATATCCCATTGCAGGGTCACTCCCACACGGTGGGAACCCAAAGTGTCCAGCACCTGCCAGGGATAGGACCAGGCATAATCCAGCTGCAGCCCCATGTTTTCATCCAGTTCCTGAAACACAAAACTGAATCCGCCCGTGATATTCTCAGGATTGACGCCCATGCGCAAGGCAAAAACATTTCCCCACCACTGGGACTCAATCCCCAGCTTGGGAGTATAGATGTTGTTGCGTTCGCTTACTTCAGTCACCGCCAGCAAAGAGGCAAGAATAATGCCCTTGAATTTTTTAAGGTACGACACTCCGGCGCGGTGAATACGGGGCACGTATTCGGTGGTGCTTATACCCATGTTCACGGGCAGCAACTGATCCACACTCATGCCTACACTTATGCCGTCCCACATTTCCAGCAAGCATCCGGCATCCAGGGTGGCACCATATTTTTGGCGTTCGGCATAGGGATAAAAGCCGGGATTGGCGGTCATGTCGCTTTCTTCCACCATCCAATGCAGCAGTTTGACCGTTGCGCCCAGACTGCAGCCTATGCCCAAATCCAGAGTATGCGGATCCCATATTTTTTTACCGTACGACATGGATACCACGTTTTCCTTGTACAGTGTGGAATTAAACTGTGTCCAGCCCAAACCAATGCTGCCCTCCAGGGAGACTATGGGCATGGCCAGCAGGACAGAATTGAAAGCCAATCGGTCATAGGTTTCTGAAAACAAGGAGGCATTGAGATTGGTAAAAAGATCCGAATACATTCCTGATAAAAAGATGGACTCCATGCGTCCCAGGCCGGCCGGATTGACGCCGACCGCATTGGCGTCGTCCGCCACGCTGACAAACGCCTCGCCCATGCCATGGGGACGGACACCGCTGGCAAAGTCGAGGAAATAGGCTTCCAGCCCCGGACCAAAAAAAACCACATCCCCGGCCGTCAGCGCCAGGAACAACGCCGCCTGTCTGAAAATTTGCCTCAGCCGCGTGGTTTTCATTTTTTCCCTGAACGTATTCATGTCATTTTGCCTCTATTCAAATCCTGCGCAGCAAGTCGGTGCCATGGCATGGCACTTTGCTGGATGGCAATGCGCCGCCTGTGCCCTGCGTCATTTGAGCAGGACAATGGTGCCGCTCATGCGTCTGCCTTCGGCCTCAATCTGGTAAAGATACAAACCGCCTTCACACATATGCCCTGCCTCGCTGCGTCCGTCCCATTCAAAGGTGTCGTTTAGCCGGCGGACAACACGGCCGCGCAAATTTAAAATACGAATCGTAAAATGCCCGCCAGCTGAAACGGCGAAAGAAAAGACGGTTTTCTGGCCAAGCATTGGTAAAAAAGGATTGGGCCAGGCATAGGTCTTGACTGTGCTGACAAAAGGAGTGGGGGTTGAAACCGGAGGCACATGATAGTGCTTCACGCAAACCTGCGCAATGCCGGCGTCATCTTCCTCGCACCAGGCGACATAGACATGCCCCTGGCCGTTGTCCGCACTTACAGCTCCTACCAGGTGGGGGTTGTGCACATTCCTTTCCGGATTGATATTCACATATTCAGAGCCGGACAGCAGCTGCCACTGCCTGCCGTCAAAATATTTGATATGCGCCTGCGAAGAATTTTCATGTATCTGCTTCCAGATAACAAATGGCGTTTCATCCACCACACTGACTTCAGGGTTAAAAGCATCATTCTGTTCGGTCAGGCTCACTTCGTCCTGGACTTGCACCCATCTGAGCTCTGTTTCACTCCAGCGCCGCACATATATCCGCCACTCCAGGGGCTCCCACTGGCGCCAGACAACATAAGCCTGTTCGCGGGGTGTAAAAGCCAGCTTGGATTCGCGGCATTGGTATACATCCGAGCCTTGTTGCTGCCAGCGCCCATCTAAAAAACAACTGATATAAACGCGGGAGGAAATTTCGCTAAATACGTCCTGCGTTTCCCATTGTTCATACCAGGTGACATAAGGGGTTGAGCGGTTAAAAATGATTTGTGGATAGGTGTATTCGATACAAGCGTCCGTGCCGGTATTTAAGGCGTCTCCTATCTGCATCCACTGCTCACCGTCAAAACGCGCCACTTTGACCAGATGCACATTCCCATTCCAATTGGTCCAAACCACATAGGGAGCGCCCCCATAACAAGCTATGTCCGGAGTGCTCTCGCCCATCCAACCTGGCCCGACATCTTCCCATACCTGGCCATTGTATCTTTTTACTGTCATCAGCGGTGTCTCGTCGAGGCGATACTGGGCATAAGCCAAATAGAGATATTCATCATCAGCCGCCACATTCGGATCCCCGACCCTGGCGCCAATATCAGAACCTATCAGCGTCCAGGATGATGCCAAAGGAATGTCCTCGGGATTCACGCCCGTAAAAGCCTTGACATAAATCTGCGGATTGGACGCAGAGTCGTTTTGCTCGGACCAGGCAATAATGGGAACGCCTTTATAGATGGCCACATCCGGGCAATTTGCCGGCTTGTCATAATCCATATTCAAACTGTAGGGGGATATTTCCTTGGGCGTGGGGATGGGCGTGGGACCCAGCAGCCGGCAGATTTGTACATAGTCCACTTGCAACTGGCCTCCGCCATCGCCGATGATGGTCAATTCCACCTGGAACTTTTCCTGGCCATCCGGGGACAGTTTGCCGGCGTATGTTTCAAGATACGGAGTGGAATAATCATACCAAAATTCCCTTACCATGCTTGTCTCCGCCTGCAGGATAAAAAAGCCTTCTCCCTCCTTGCGGATCACCAATTTCCATTTGCAGACCGGGCTCAACCGGTCAATGCTAAGGTGGAGCATGGGAAATTGCCTGACATCCGTGGTCAACATCTTGGAAGTTACCTTGCCCCAGCTCGAAACAGCTGTCCGCGAAAGCACGGCATAGGACTCGCGCGAAGAGTAATAAAATTCAGCATTATATTCCTCTCCCCAAGCCGGAGGCTGGGCGCCGTCCGGTCCTTCAAAGTGATCCAGCCAGAAAGTCTCTATGCCGGAAATCTCCAGAGGCGTGGAAGTCATGCTGGCAGTGGGGGTTTCACTCGGGGTTGCCGTCGGGGTGGGAGTCATGGTTGAGGTAGGAGTGTCAACCGGGGTTTGGGTGGAAGTATATGTTTCAGTATATGTCTCTGTAAAGGTAGGACTGGCACTCCAGGCCAAAGGGCTGTTCACAACAAGATACCAGACAACCGCCATCGTGAAAAAGACATATGGTTTTTTTCTTGGTAAAGGAAACCGTCTATCCTGTTTGCTCAAAGCGGCCGCTCCCCTCTTTGCAGCACCCGTCCGCAAAAATATGCAGGCAACAGAATATTTTCAATGATTTGCAATACGGGAGTCAATGCTTTTCTTTACCACACTATTTGCAGCTGATGGCTTTATTATTAAAAATCCCCGGTCTGAAGATCGGGGAATTCGCGGTGGCATATTAAGGATGCGGCCGGATGGGTTTATTGCTTTTACTTGCCTGATGATACGGACAACCCCCTGGCCTGGCTTCTACTGCCAACAGGCCAAGGCGTGTGTAAAAAACGCATCTCTTTTTCACTATCTCCCGGTATGGAGGAAGGTGCTGTCTGTATGAGTTTTTGGAAAAGTTTCCAGAAAGCCACCGGCAGGCTTTCTTTTTCCTCTTCTTTTTCTGTCTGCTGAGGGGCAATTTTACAGATTATCATCCGCTCCACATCCTGAAATGTTTTCACACTGTGCCATAGGACCATTCTTTGTTGCCGCTCATCATGAAAGAGGAATCAGGCACATCCAGGCGGAATTTCCTGACCAAGACGGCCATTAACATCCTTCTTCCCCGTAATAGCCTCACCCCCAAACCTTGCGTGGTAATCTTGAGTTTTCGGGCAGCTTCTTCATAAGACATTTCATTAAAATAAGCGACAGTAAGGGCGGCGCTATACCTGGACGGCAACTGCTGCACTGCTTGATGGAGGCGCTGGTTTTTTTCCTGCTGGAAATATCTTTCCTCGGGAGTGAAGTCGGAGGAAGGAATAACTTCTTCCAGGGGTTTCAACCCCTCCTGGTGACGAAGGCATACTTCACGGATTCTCTTCATTTTGCGGATCAATTCCTTGCAGACATTAATGACGATTTTTCTCAACCACGTCCAAAAAGACGATTCCCCCCGGAAATCAAATATTTTTTTGAGTACTATAATTTTATAAAACACCTCTTGGGCTGCATCTTGGCCATCATCCTGGGAACGCAGGTATTGGCTGCAGAGGTTGAGGACGCGGGGATGATAGCGGTAGTAAATTTCTTCTCCTGCTTCATCAGTTCCTTGACGCAATTTATTTATTAATTCCTGGTCTGAATACGTTTTATATGCATGCATCTCTACCAACCCCCTTTCTTAAACAATATGAAAGCATTTTCTGTGCCAAAAATGCGGTGGTTATTTATCTATATTTTTAAAGGTTTTACTAGAAGGCTTGAAGTATTTTAACCTAAACCTGAAAGGACGGACTTGCATATAGCAAGGCTGGCCTTTCAGGTATTAGCTGAAAATTCCAGCCACCTTATCGGTATGTAGTGACATAGACTCTTTAAAGCTGGAATTTACTCGTAATGCTATTGGTCAGGAAATTGCATTGCCTGATTATGCAAATTAATATATGATCATCCCATCCCCAAGACAGAGGAATGGTTATGCGTCTGAAAAACCTATTGCATCCGGAAATCTGGATCGCTGTGGCTGTCCTGCTTGCGCTTTCCATCCCCTTTGCCGTCTCTGATCTTGACCTTTGGTGTGCGGCAGTGTTTTTTCGCCAGGGCTGGCTTTGGGGCAGCTGCCAGCCTTGGCGTTTCCTCTATCATCTTGGCACTTTACCCGGACTTCTGCTTTCAGGCGCGGGCCTTTTCGTCATTATCGGCGCCTGGTTGTGGCCCCAACTTAAAACCTACCGCCGTTTTGCTGCCGTAATAGTGCTTACGCTTCTCTTGGGCCCAGGACTTTTAATCAACGCCCTGGGCAAGGAATATTGGGGCCGTCCCCGCCCCCGCGATGTCTCCCGCTTCGGCGGTACGCAGGCGTTTCACCGTTTTTATCAGCCCGGTCTTCCCGGAAGAGGTAAATCATTTCCATGCGGACATGCATCCGTGGGATTTTTATTTGTCAGCCTTTACTTCATTGCCGGAACCCGCCGTTGGAAATGGTCCTGGCTGGGATTCGGCCTGGCCTATGGAACATTGATGGGAATCGGCCGCATGGCCCAGGGCGCCCACTTCGCTTCGGACGTGATATGGTCCGGAGGATTGACCTATTTCAGTGCAGCCCTCTCTCACCACGTACTGCTCCCCCCGGCCAAAACCCAGGCCTCGGCCGACTTGCCTTTGCCCGGCCGCAGGCCGGCGGCTGTTTTTCTGGGCTGGACATTGATGGGAAGCACCCTTGGCTTATTGACTTTTTTATTCCTCCTGGCCACGCCCTACAGTAAAACCTGGTCCGGAAAAGCCGCGCCTGCTGGTGCTGTAGGCGCTGTCAGACTGCATCTCCCCGGCTTGCGGGAAGCGGTTCACATTCAACGGGCTGCGCAAGAAACACCTTTGCAGATCCAGGCCGAATTGCACGGCTTTGGTTTTCCCAAATTGGATGTCTTGGGTGCATTGACATGTCAATACTCGGGAAACACCCTGAGTGCATCCCTGACGCTGGATTTTAACCGCATAACCACCGAACGACAGGGTGTGGTCCGTGTTTGCGTACAGCCGGACCTGCACCTGATGTTGTATTGCGACAATGCTGATGGCGATATCCGCCTGCAGGAAGACAAGCCGGCCGGGTCTTTGGGACCGCTGGTCGTCCGCTCCCGCCAAGGCAGCATATGGTTTCAACCCCAGGCGGAGACTACCATCCTGGGACCGGTGACTTTAACCAGCAGAGACGGGGATATCCATCTCGTTCTGCCCGGTCTCCGCCGGCCGGGAAAGCAAAAATGGGAAGTGGGCTCTGAAAAAGGCCGGGTAGGGATTGACGTACTGCAATTGCAGCCTCCTTTGGAGCAATTGCAGCTTTGGGGCTGGTCACACAGCGGCGAGATCACTTTCAACGGCAAGATGAGCGGCAGTGCCGGATTATATCTGCGCTGGGATGGCGGCCAAGGCCGTGCGGAAATAAAATCTGACGGTCCCTGGCACAGAAAGGGAAACATGGTTTACAGCCCGCCTGGAACCGCCACCCCCGCACTCGCTGTCGATTTAGCCACACAGACGGGTCACATCCGCATGCATATTGCGCAACAAACAGGATTCCCGGACTAACTCCACCCCGGTCCCTGGTTGATGAAACCGCCTGCCCTTTTTAATCGCCAACTGTGCTTTATTCCCTTCTGGAGCCGAATCGCCGGTTCTGATGCCAGGATGCATCTCCTGTTCCCCGGCGGGCCAGGCTAAAGATCGGCTTTACTTAAGGTAGGACAACCAGTAGGTGGCCAGCGAGAGCACGATAAAGAATCCCATTAAATCCGTGATGGTGGTCAGCAAGGGGCCCGAAGCGATGGCCGGATCGAGCTTGTATCGTTTGAGCAGCAAAGGCAGGCTTCCTCCCAGACACACTGAAATAATGGTGTTGAGCCACAAACTGACAGCCGCCACCAGACCCAGATATGGCAGCCCCTTCCAGAGATACGCTACGATCCCTATTTCCGCACCCAGGATGAATCCGTTCAGCAGACCGATGCGCACCTCTTTCCCCAATACACTCCATATTTCTTTGGGTGTCGTCCGCTCCAAGGCCAGATCCCGGATGGATACAGCCACGGCCTGCATGCCGGAAACGCCGCTCATATCGGAAATAATGGGTAAAAACACAGCCAAGGCGATTACTGCTTTCAAGGTATCGGTGTAGAAAGCGATCACAGAAGCAGCGATGATATTAAGGAATATATTGATGGACAGCCAGGACACGCGGCGCCTCGCCATTTTAAGCACGGGCAGGGAACGCGTTTCATCAGTGGACACGCCTTGCAGCTTCATCATCTCCTCGGTGGTGATCTCCTGAATCAGGTCCACCACATCATCGCTGGTGATCACCCCCACCAGGCGCCTGGCATTGTCCACCACCGGCAGGGCCAAATACCGGTGGCGCCTGAAAATCCGGGCCACTTCATGCTTGCTCATATTTACGTCAAGGTAAATGACGTTGTCGATTTTAAGGTTTTTCAATTTTTCCTGAGGCGGGCGCAGCACCAAATTCCGCAATTGCATGACCCCGGTCAGCATCCCTTTGGCGCCGCAGGTATAGACATAGGCGGCCCTTTCATCGCCCACGCGGGAATACTTCTCACGCAGCGTTATCAAAGCCTGGCCTACGGTCAGGGTTTCCTTTAATGCCACGAATTCCGTGGCCATCATCCCCCCCGCCGTGTCTTCAGCATAGGCGATCAAACGCCGGGTCTGCACAGCACGGTTTTTGGGCATGACCGCCAAAATGGCATCCGTCTTGTCCTGGGGCAATTCGGACAAGACATCGGCCGCATCATCCGAATCCATTTGTCCGATGATGTCCGACGCCACTTCCGGCTGCAGCGCGCTGACCACATCCACTTGGTCATTGTCGCTTAAACGTTCGACAATGTCGGCGGCCACATCGCTGTTGAGCAGCTGAAACAGGTACAAACGCTCGCTTTCCCTCAACAACGCCGTCACCCGGGCAGCATCCATTGGATGCAAATCCGCCACCAGCTGTTTGATGGCAATCGCATCCCCAGTCTTCAACAATTGCGTCAATTCCTTGCGCACGGCTTCGATTTTCAAGTGGTTCAGTTCCAGGGTTCTCATGGGCGCCCTTTCCTACATCGCCTTTACCGGCTGAATAATGTCAACTGCTCTCCCAGGGCCGGGTACAAAAGCTTTTCTTTTTGTATCTCCAAGCCAGGCGTCAGTGCATGTGCGGTATTTTGGTCCGCAGCGAGGTGTATAACGCGCATGCCCCTCACCATCACCGCGTCCGCCAGGAATTTTCTATGGCATCTCTCCCATTTTGCTTCGGCACATAAAACGGCCACGGTCCCGATCGAGGCCAATGCCAGGAGCCGCATTAATCCCCGTTCAAATTCCTCGGTCAGCATATGGTCTGCATAAGCCTGCCAGGCTTTCGGCAAGCCTTTGTTCGGGGAGCGGCGCAAAGGTTTGCGGCCTTTACCCCCCAGTTCCTTAATGTGGTGGTACGTAATCCCGCTGGCCGGCAGCTTTTCTTTCAATACCGCCTGGTCAAAATGAGGAACATGCTTGGAATGCGGCGCGGTCCGGATATCCACCAAAATTTGGACGCCGGCTTGGCGCAGGATGTTGACAAAAACCTCGTAGACCAGATCCGAATGGCCAATGGTATACACGATCCCTTTGTTTTTCTTTCCGGATTCAACCATGCGTTTCACACCTGTTTGTTGCGTTGTCCAGTACATGGATCGGTGGGCAGGCGGGGATGAAAACAAGGATGCATGCCTTCCTGCCCACCCGCCCTCTCGGCCAGGGCATCAGCCTGTCACTCGAAGCGATACACCTTGCGGATGGTTTCCTTCACTTTCCAATGGCATTTCAATCCTTTGGGAAACAAAACAATATCCCCTCCTTGTATTTCCACATCACCTTCTTTGGCATGAACAACTACCCGCCCCTCCTTGACATAGGCGCGCTCGTCCTGGGAATATTCCCAGTCAAATTCCGTAGGCTCGCATTCCCAGGGAGACCAGCTTTCCACTTCCAAAGCGCGCAGTTTTTCAGGAGTAGCTTTTTCCACCTTGATTTTCATGGCTCCACCTTCTTAAGTTTTATTTTCATCCTGCTTTGCCATCCGCCAAAAAGCCGTGCCGGCCGCTTTATTGCCACTCCTGCCGCCGCGCCCTGCAGGCTCCAAATTATACCGCGTATCTGTGCCCTGCAAAAAGCGTTAAATGCATTGTTTGTACGCATCCGTCAATGCCTTTCATCATCGGCCGCCTGCCGGCCGCCTTCTGTTTGCCCGTGAAATACGCGCCACGGACACCGGCGCGAAGGGCCGAAAACCACAAAACGAAAAGACATCCGTTTGGCGTCGTACACCAGGAGGCGGTTGAATAACAATTCCCCAAAAGACAGGAGATACTTTATTGCTTCAGCCGCCTGCAGGGTGCCCAGGGTGCCGGGCACAGATCCAAAAACACCCCCGGCAACCCGGTCGGGCAGAATGTGTGCAGCCGGCGGTTGGGGAAAAAGACAACGAAAGCATCCGCAGGCCCGATCCGGCAGATACGTGAACATCTGTCCGGAAAAACCAGTGATTCCGGCATGGCAAAACGGCGTCCGGCTGCGGACACAAGCGTCGGAAATCATATATTTGGCGGAGAAACTGTCAGTCGCATCAATGATAAAATGATATTCCCGGGTAAGCTCCGTCAGACGGGCTGCCTGCATGTCAACGGGATGGACCTTAACCTGTACCGCCGGATTAAGTTGATTTATTTTTTCTTTGGCTGACAGGACCTTTTTCTTTCCTACATCCGGGGTAAAATGAATGATCTGCCGGTGTAAATTTGACAGTTCGACCCTGTCCCCGTCAACCAACCCCAAACAGCCGATGCCGGCAGCCGCCAGGTAGAGCGCGGCCGGAGAACCCAGCCCGCCAATCCCGATGATTAAAACGGATTTTTGTGACAGAATGGATTGCCCGGTTTCACCAATCTCCGGCAACAGCAGCTGACGCTGATACCGTTCTTTTACCTCAGGCCCTAAAGGCATTTGGAAATACCCCCTGCATATTGGCGCGTACACGGCAAAAAGGCGGCAAGGGGCTTCATGGGTGCAGCCTGCGGCCATACCCCGCATCCTGCGCCACCGGAATTTTCACAACTGCGGAAAACAGCCGGAGAAATCATTGCCCCCCACGGATGCCCCAAGGGACCCCAGTCAAGGAATGCGCAACCATCATATAACCCTTGGCGCCAGACAGATAAAAAGCTTGTTTTACAACCGTTTCCCCACCGGCTGTCGCCTTAAGCGCGCGCAATGGAAACCAGGAGGGATATGCTTCCACGGTTGATGTTTTTTTACAATAAAAATTAAAGAAAATCCGGATTGAATACGAAAATAATATAATATAGAATCCACCCGGTCAAGCAACAACATCTTTTCAACAGCTTACAGCTTTGGTCCTGTATTAAAAGTCCGAGATGGTAGACAAAATGAAGCCACTAAAAATATCGCCCAAAAAAAGGCCGCCTTTAAAACACCGTTCCCCCGGAGCGGGTAAAAAGAAAAGGCCGCCTCGCACTCAACGCGCCGAGCGGGAACAAATCAAAAAACCACATGCAATCCAAGCCACCGATATTTTCGCTTCCATGCAGGAAGGCGTCGCCACCTTCGACATCTCCTATGACGCGCAAGGCCGGCCGTGCGATTACACACTGCGCACTGCCAACGCCTCCTTCCGGCAGCTCTTTGATCTTCGCCACAATAATCTGGCCGGGAAAAGGTCGAATTATTTTCTTCACAAAGGCATTCACCCGCATAGGGAGACATATTTTAAAGTTGCAGAAACACTCCAGGCGGTCAATTTTGTCGATCATTATCCCGCCTTGCACAAATATCTGCTCACCTCTGTTTTTTCACCCCAAAAGGGTTTTTTCATCATCCTGCTCAAGGACATCACTGAAATCAAATTAATGGAAACAATCTTGTTCAACCAGGAAGAGCGTTTGCGTCTGGCATTGGAAGCCGCCAATCAGGGTTTTTGGGAATGGCAAGCGCAGGTGCATGCCGTCCAGGTCAGTCCGGGTTACTTTAGCATGATCGGCTCGCTCCCTGCCCGGAACAACACTGTCAGCCTGGAGGATTTGGAAAAAAATCTGCATCCTGCAGACAAGGACGCCGCTTTCACCGTCTTCTTGAAACATGCGCGGCAAAAATCCGATACCTTCGAAACAGAAATACGGGTTAAAAATGATATTGGACTTTGGCTGTGGTTGCTCGTCCGCGGCAGGATCATTGCGCGCGACAAGGGAAAAAATCCTTTGCGCATCACCGGAACATATGTCAACATCACCGAAAGCAAACAACGTGATTTAATCCACCGTTTCCAACGTGATTTCGCCATACACGCCGACTCCTTCGCTGATCTGGAGGAAGTACTGCGGCAATGTTTCGAAGACGTACTCTCCCTTTCCGGGATAGACTGCGGCGGCATCTATCTGTTTGATGAACAGGAAGGCCTGCAACTCATTGCCCATCGCGGTTTTTCGCCGGAGTTTCTCCATTCAGTTTCCTACTTCCACCCGTCCATGCGCCAGATCACCCTTGTCCAAAAAGGCCTTCCGGTGCATACACACTACTCCTTGTTGCCCTTTGACAAGGACACGGCGCGCCTGCAGGAAGGTCTGAAGGCCATTTCCATTATACCGATTTCACATCGCGGCAAGGTATTCGGCTGTTTTAATTTGGCCTCGCATGCACTGGATGAATTCCCCGCTTATTTACAGCAAGCCTTGGAGTCTTTTGCTTCCTTCACCGGGAACGTTCTGCTGCGCCTTCAAACCCAGATGCAATTGGCGCAAAGCGAGGAACGGTATCGCAGTATTTTTGACCAATCCCCTATTGGCATCGCCCTTTTCTCCGCCCAGGGCAGCCTCCTCCATGTCAATCAGGCCTACTACACCCTTTTCGGGATCCCCTCACCGCTCTTTCTGGCAAATTATAACCTTCTCGAAAATCCCTTTTGGGATGAGGAGACGACATCCGACCTGCTCAAGGGAAAGTCCCTGCACATGACGCGCACTTTTGATTTTCAATTCGCGGGAGCTTTCGGCATCCTGCAAACCAGCAAAACGGAAAGGCTTTTTCTGGACATGCAAATGGTTGCTTTGGGCGCTTCCGCTCAGAAGAAGCCCGCCGGCTTTCTTATGCAAATCCTCGATATCACCGAACAAAACCTGCACGAAGAAGCGTTGCGGCTAAGCGAGTCCCGCATGGAACTGGCCTTGTGGGGGGCGGAGACCGGCTTTTGGGACATCAATCTTGCCACCGGCGCATTATTCACCAATCCGCGCTGGCTGGAAATGATTGGATATGGCCCCGGAGAATTCGACCTTACGTTCAGCCGCTGGCAAACCGCAGTCCATCCGGATGATCTCCCCCGGTTTGTGGCCGCACTCAACCAGCACTATGAGGGCCAGACGCCGTTTTTTGAAATAGAGTATCGCCTGCAGACCATATCCGGCCAATGGAAATGGTTTGTAGACCGGGGAAAAGTCGTGGAACGCGATGTGCTCGGCAGACCCGCACGCATGACCGGAACCCGTTTGGACATCACTGAGAAAAAGCAGTTCGAAAAGGATTTCCATTTTGAACAAAACAAGGCCCAAACCTTCCTGGATGTCGCCAGCGTCATGATCTTGGCCATTGACGTACACCAAAAAGTTCTCTTCATCAACCGCAAAGGATGCGAAATCCTCGGCTACCCGGAAAGTGAAGTCGTCCAGCAAAACTGGTTTGACCATTTTCTGCCTCCAGCGATCGTCCAGCCCACCAAAGCTGTTTTTGATCAGCTGATCCAGGGCCACACGAAAATAACTGAATACCATGAAAACGAGATTTTGCGGCGGGATGGCCAGGCCAGATTGATTGCATGGCATAACACCCTGTTAAAAGACGCGGACAACAACATCTACGCGGCTTTAAGCTCAGGCGAAGACATCACGGAAAGAAGGCGGGCCGAGGAGGAACTGCGCCAAAGCAAGGAACGCATGGACCTGGCCTTGAAAGGCGCGGAATTGGGATTATGGGACTGCGATCTTGCCAATAATAGAATAACCACCGATGACGGTTTTGCCCGCATGCTCGGCTATACTCCGGACACTTTTCAAGTCATTGATTTCAATGAATGGCAATCCCTTATCCACCCCGATGATCTGGCCGGGCTGCAAGAAAAATGGCGTCTTCATTTACAAAATGACACCCAGCTGCTGGAAATAGAATTCCGCATGCGCAACAAATCTGGTGATTGGAAATGGTTTCTATCCCGGGGCAAAATCATGAAGCGCGACGCGCAGGGCCAACCACTGCGCATCGTGGGCACCCATCGGGATATCACCCCGCGTTTGCAAAGCGAAGCAGCCTTGCAGGAAGCCAAAAACCGCCTGGAAGCAGTCATTGAAAACACGCCCCAAATTGCCATCCAAGGGTTCAACCGGCAAGGAGTAATCTGCCATTGGAACAAAGCCTGCGAAGCCTTCTACGGTTTCCAGCGCGAGGAGGTTTTTGGGCAGCATTTTCATCACGCCCTTTTTTCCAACAAACTGGGAAATGATTTCGGAAAAGTATTGGAGCATATTTGGCAAAGCCAAAAACCGGTCGAACCCGTCGAATGGGAATGCAATACCCGGAACGGACAGCGGAAATGGTTTTACAGCAGCATTTTTCCCATTTTTGAAAAAGAACGCGTTTCCGAGGTTTTTTGCATGGATCTGGACATCACCAGCCGCAAATTGGCTGAAGAAAAACTGCTCCTTGCCAAGGAGAAGGCTGAAGAAACCAACCTCAAACTTGAAAAAGCCATCGCCACTGCCCATGATCTTGCGCGGCAGGCTTCCATTGCCGATGCCGCCAAAAGCCAGTTTCTCGCCAATGTCAGCCATGAAATCCGCACCCCCATGAACAGTATCGTTGGTTTTGCGGAAATGCTTCTCGACGGCGAATTGTCCATCGAACAACGCAATGCCGTAGAGACGATTCTGGGCAGCACGGAAACACTCATGACGCTGATCAACGACATTCTGGATCTATCCAAAGTCGAGGCCGGTCAGATCGAGCTGGAAAAAATCCCCGTCAATCTTGAAAATATCGTTATTGAAGTGTGTGAACTGCTCCGCAGTAAAATCGGCAAGAAGAACATCGAGGTCCTCTGTGATTTCAACGCCCCCCTCCAGGTGCTGGGAGACCCCACCCGGCTGCGCCAAATCCTGCTAAACCTTTTGGGCAATGCGTTCAAATTCACGCAAACCGGCGAAATCATCACTTCGCTCACCCTGGTGCAAGAGAAAGACAATCTTTGTCAAATCAATTTTAACATTCAGGATACGGGCATCGGCATTCCCCAAAATAAAATTTTAAAAATTTTCGAGCCCTTCACCCAGGCCAATGGTTCAACCAGCAGGATATACGGTGGAACCGGCCTGGGTTTGACCATCAGTCAAAAGCTGGTCTCCCTCATGGGAGGAACCATTTCCCTGGAGACCCGCCAAAACTCCGGTTCCACATTCTCTTTTACGCTTTGGTTTGAAAAACGCGCCTTGGGCCAGGAAAGCGCGGATTATTCCGCCATTGAAAAATCGCTGACCGGCAGCAGGCTGCTGCTGATCGACGACAATGCCTCGTTCCAACGGATCATGGGTAAAACAGCAGCTGCGCTGGAGATGCACTGTCAGGCCGCCTCTTCGTTTGCATCAGGAATCCAGCTGCTTTCCGAATCCTCCTGGGATGCCGTCTTGGTGGATGTGCACCTGCCTGATTTGGATCTGCCCTCTTTGCGGCAAAAAGCCGTCTCGCACCGCCAGGACGCCCCGGCACAGATCATCGCCATTGCCGCCTCGCCGGCCCTGGATAAATTCCACCCGGATGACGCCCTTTTCGACGGCATGCTTGCCAAACCTTTCCGGCGCGCCTCCTTTGTGCAATTGCTCAACACCTTGTTGCATCCCCAAAAAAGCAATGAGGTCGGCCGGAAACAATATTCACTGTTAAGCACCAAACCCATCAGCGCCAGGATATTATTGGCCGAGGACAACAAATCCAGTCAGGAAATAATGATTAAAATATTGGAACGCATGGGCCACATCGTAGATGTGGCCACCGACGGTCTGGAGGTCTTGTCGTTGCTGGAAAAATATCATTACGATCTCATTTTTATGGATATGCAGATGCCAAACATGGGGGGATTGGAAACCGCCTATACTCTGCGTCAGCGGGGCCAGACGCTGCCGATCGTGGCCTTAACCGCCAATGCCATGAAAGGAGACCGCGAAAAGTGCCTGACCGCGGGCATGAATGATTATATCAGCAAACCCGTCAACCGCGAGGCGATCCTGGACATACTTCAACGTTATGTCGGCATCCGCCTTCTGACTGAAATGCCCGAAACCATGCGCATTCTCCTGGCGGGAGAAAACAAGCAATATTGTAAAACGGTGTACGAAGCCTTTCACCAGGCTTTTCCCATGGCCTCCTGCCGCCTTACCTCCGACGGGAGCGAGGCCGGAGTGCTCTTGGGAAGCTTTTTGCCTGATTTGCTCGTTATTGATTTGCATATTCCCAACATCAATGCTTTGGCCCTGATCCAGTTGATCAAATCCGACCATCGCTACGCACACACACGCATTATTGTCTACAACGCCCAGGATATCGACAAAATGCAACTGCATGCGCTCCGCCACTTGGGCCTGGCCGTCATTCTGCCTGCCAAAGTTCATCCGCAGCATATGATCCTCACCACCAAACAACTGCTCTCCGATGCCCAATCCTTTCATCTGTCCGAATGCGATGAGAATATCACCCTGGTGGAATCCATCAGCCAGGAACTGGGAATCAGCAGCAAGGATTATTACGACATTTTGGATATTTTCTTCAAGAACAACCCGGTCAAAATAAGGCAATTAAAAACCGCCTTGGACGACAAGAACACCCTCCAGGCCGGCAACCTGGCCCATTCTATAAAAAGCAGCGCACTCGCGCTGCGTCTGCAGACGGTGGCCAATCCGGCCAGCCGTCTGGAAAAACTCATGGTCGACAATGAATGGACGGACATTGACATGCATTTTAAGAATCTGCAAAACGCCTTTGAAGCCGTCCATTCGGCCCTAAGACGCCCACAACCGGAAGCGCCCTCGCCATCAGCGGAAACTTCCGCAGATGCCGCCCCACAGGAATAACCCAGCCCCACATCCGTCCGACGCATCCAAAAGCGCACCCCTCTCCTACTGGTTTCTCTATTAGCAATGCCGGAAAATGTGTGTGGGGTTTTCAATTTTACATTTTCTATTTTCGATTCTCTGATTTTCGCTGCGCGAAAATCATGGCGGCCGTCTTTATTTTTCATGCTGCCACAGCGTACACAACGGGGGTATTCATCATCCTGT
>JAFGIQ010000308.1 GCA_016929575.1 candidate division FCPU426 bacterium | reverse complement strand
GTTTGACACCAGAATATGGACTCCTGAAGTATTGGAAAAAAGGGCCGCCCACTACGGCCTGGGCGTGGAAGAGTATAAGACCAATAATCTTCTAAAGGTGGAAATCACATCCCGCGACGTGGCCCGCCTGGCCTGCGCCCTGGCCGGAGAGGCTTTTGCCAAAATCACGGGCGCGCAAATCCCCATCGACGGCGGGAATGAGCGGGTCATTTGACGCCATAATAGCCATTTTTTACATGCCTTTTTCGGTTCCCCGGCAAATTACTCCATGTGTTGAGTAATTTCAGCGGTGTTCGGGAAAGAGGCCCAGGATGCTCCGCTCATCGGCCTCGCACACGCCGCGTTCGGTGATCAGGCCGGAGACCAGGCGCGCGGGGGTCACATCAAAACCGTAATTCACAGCCGGGCTGTCTTCCGGGGTGAGAAGCACGGTTTTGATTTCATCCCCGCATTTGCCCTGTATCTTTTTCACTTCCCCGCTGTCCCGCTCCTCAATCGGAATCTCGGCCACGCCGTCGCGCAGGTTCCAATCAAAAGTCGAGGAGGGGAAAGCCACGTAAAAAGGCACTGCATTGTCCTGGGCGGCCAGCGCCTTGAGATAGGTCCCGATTTTATTCGCCACATCGCCGGTCCTGGTCACGCGGTCCGCCCCTACCATCACCAGATCCACCATGCCATGCTGCATCAAATGTCCGCCGGTGTTGTCCGCAATAACCGTGTGCGGGACTTGATGCTGCCCCAATTCCCACGCTGTCAGGCGCGCGCCCTGGTTCCAGGGGCGGGTTTCGTCCACCCAGACGTGCACTTTCAGGCCCGCATCGTGCGCTGCGTAAATCGGGGCCGTGGCTGTGCCGTGGTCCACACAAGCCAGCCAGCCGGCATTGCAATGGGTGAGAATATTCACTGTTTTCCCCGGTTTCTCCCCGCCGATTTGTTTGACAATCTCCAAGCCATATTCGCCGATTTTCCTGCAGGCTTCCTCCTCGCGGGCGGCAACAGCCATGGCTGTGCTTAAAGCCAGGGAAATTTTTTCATCAATGGTCGTGCCCCGGCTGATTTTTTCCCACTGGCGTTCCACCGCCCAGGCCAGGTTGACAGCCGTCGGCCGCGTGGCTTTAAGCCTGTTGGCGGCTTCGAGGACATAGGCGTCAAAATGCTCGTTGGCCGGCGCCTCCAGGGTTGCAAGGTACATGCCGTAAGCGGCAGCCGCACCAATAACAATGGCGCCGCGGATGTGCATGTTTTTAATCACACTTTCAATATCAGCCGATGTTTTCAACTCCTCAATGACGAAAGCATGCGGCAAACGTGTCTGGTCAATGGAAAAAATTGTCTCTTTTTTTCTCGGCTCCAGCCAAATCGTGCGGTAATGCCTGCCGTTTACCCGCATACCCGTGCATCCTTTCCCGGCGCTGTTGCATCCGGCCCCGTAAAAACCGCCTGACGGTATCATTGTAGCACAACCATTCCGTGCAATCCGTATTTTATTGATTTTTTCCCGCATCAATGCTACTTTTTTCTCATGTGGTTGCCGGTTTTCTCCGTTGCTATAGATATTACCAACCCCGCTGTAGAGGAGGTGAACGCCCGCTGCTTTAATGCCGATCATCGACTAAAAATCCATTGAGGAGGACAGTACATGATGAAAAGAACAAGCATTGCCGCTTTGGTTTTATGTCTCAGCATGATGGTTGCAGGTGCGGCCCAGGCGGCTGTTCCGAAAAACAATATTACCGTACAACCCATCGGCTTTTTGTTTGGCAACGGCAATTTGGAATATGAAGCCGCCCTGGGCGACACCACCGCGATTGCCGGCCGGATCAACTATTCCGCCTGGAACATCGGCGACTGGAGCACCAGCGCCATTGGCGGCGGTTTAAGCTACCGTTTCTTCCCTGTCAGCAAGCAGGCGCCGCGCGGCTTCTGGGTCGGCCCGGGCGCTGATATTTTAATCATCAGTTCAACCTATGAAGACGACACTGCTTCCTCCACCTTTATCAGTGTGGGCGGCGACCTGGGCTACAAGTGGATCTGGGGCGAAGAGGTCGGATTTGTGCTCTGCCCTTCCATCAGCCTGCGTTATGTCTCCGGCAGCCTGTCTGTAGGCGACAATGAACTGCCTTTTGGCGGCTTTGGTTTCGGCCTGGGCCTGGCGTTGGGCTTGGCCTTCTGATTGTTTCCCTCTTTTTTAAAAGCCCGGTTGCGCATGCGCAATCGGGCTTTTTTTCAACTTAAAACCTCTGAAAAGGATTATACAGCCCAATATCCTAACCGGTTGCCGGGAATGGGGATGAGGCGGCGTTCAGCGAAAAAGACCTGTATTGCTACTTTTTCGCTGCCGAGGCCGTCTGCCCCAAGGCGGCCGTCCGGTGAATACCCATTCCCGGCAACCGGTTATACGTTGTCTTTCAAAGGTTTCAACTTAATTTTTCTGGTTCCGCCGGCAGGCTTTCTTTCAACATCTGGCAAAGCATCTCCTCATCCACCGGATAGGGATTGTGCGCGTGATTTTTGGAGCCGGCGGCCTTGGCTGCAAAAATCCGGCATTCCTCCTCGTTGAGCGCGGGCGGCGGGGGCAGGATGGCCGAGATAAAACCGGTCAATTCCTCCAGGCGTGTAAAACATAAACAGGCAAGCATGTGCCCCACTTTTTCGGTGACCGCCGCACTGCGTTGCAGCTGGCTGGCCAGCAAATAACCGTTCGCCCGGCCGTGCGGCAGGCCTTTAAAATAAGTCAAGGGATACCCCAGGGCATGCACGGTGGCTGTGCCCGCCATGGCAATGACCATGCCGCCCAACAGTGAAGCCAGCATCAGCTGCTCACGGACCAAAGGGGTCAGGGTGCGGGTCAAAAGCGCCTGTACACAGTTTTGAAAAACACCGAAGCCTGCTTCCGCCAGGCGGTCGCTGCAGGGATTGGATTTTCGGGAGAGATACCCCTCGGCCAAATGGGAAAATGCGTCCAGCGCCGTATCGCGGGTTATTGGCCAGGGCAGGTCATGCGTGTAACGCGGATCCACCCAGGCAGCGTGCGGAAAGGTATGGTGGGTGGAAAACGCCCTCTTGGTTTGACCTGCTTTATCCGTGAGCACTGCATAGGGAGTGACTTCTGTGCCCGTGCCGGCAGTGGTCGGCACGGCTGCGATCGGCAGGGCCGGCGTATCGTATGACGCCTCCGGCAGGTGTTTGGCATCCAACGCTTTGTTTGCCAGTAAAACCGCCATGGCCTTGGCCGCATCCACCGCCGAACCGCCCC
>JAFGIQ010000307.1 GCA_016929575.1 candidate division FCPU426 bacterium | reverse complement strand
CCTTCGCGGGCCGTCACGCACACCATGGCGCCATCCACGGATATGGCCACCCAAACTGGATTGCCCCCGATTTGCATGGTGGAAACCACATTCAAGGTTTGGGTGTCTATCTTGGAGACGGAGTTGCTGGTGCTGCTGGCAGCGTATACATATTTTCCATCCGGGGTGACCGCCAACCCGATCGGATTGTACCCGACGCGGATGCTCTTTATCAACTGGGGATTTTCATTCCCCTGTCCGCCCGCAGTCTGCCCGGGCTGCACAGCCGTTGAAACACAGCCTGTCATTCCGGCCAGACAGCACGCCACGCCCGCGAGGACAAGCAAAAGTCGGCTTTTCATTTTCATCCCCCTGCCGCAACGTCATAAGGGCTGTTTCCCGGTGCCGTACACCCCGGGTGCTGCCTGACGCCGCTGGTTTAAGATTATACTTGCTGTAAATTCGCCTTGTCAACGTTCTTTGCCCGGCTGCGGCATTAACGCGCTTTTTGTTTTTCCTGATGGTATTGGCGAATGCCCAGCGCGATGCCCTCCGCCAGTTTCTGGCAGAAAAGCCGGCTGCGCAGTCTTTTTTCTTCCTCGTGATTGCTGATAAAGGCGGTCTCGACTAAAATGGAAGGCATATGCGATTTGGCCAGCACATAAAAAGGCGCACGTTCGATGTTTTTAACGTCCAAACTCAGTTTTTCAAACTGCTGGCTGATGAGCCCGGCTGCATTAATGCTGGATTCCTCGTGCACGGACTGTCTCAAATCGTCTTTGATTATTTCCAGATAATTGGCATCCTGGTTTTCCAGGCGGGCCGCGTCGGCGGCATGCCGCGAGGAGGCTTCACGGTTGTAGATAAAAACCTGGCTGCCGTTGGCTTTCCGGTTCCGGGAGGCATTGGCATGAATAGAGATAAAAAGGTCGGCCTGCGCCCGGTTGGCCATGGCCGCCCTTTCCTCCAGTGAAATGAAAACATCCTTGTCCCGCGTCATCAATACGCGCAAGCCCCGTTCTCTCAGCATTTTTGCCAGCTGCCGGGCGATTTCCAAAGTAACAACCTTTTCCTGCAACCGCGACGGGCCGATGGCGCCCGGATCTTTGCCGCCGTGGCCGGCATCGACGACAATCAAATATTTTTTTCCCCCGGCTGCCGCCGGGGGCGGCGTCTTTTTTTCCTCACCCGCAGGCGCGCCCGGTGTTACTCCCACCCGGAAGATCCGCTGGGTCGGATCATACGCAGGGACAAGGGTTCCTATATCCTTCCACAAAACGGCGAGGGATTCCGGGGAGATCATCACTTGCCCGCGTTTCAGGCGCGGCAAATGCGGCAGGCGCGCAAAGGTCTGTCGGTCCACGACGACGCGCGGCAGATTCAATGACAAGACGGCCTGCTTGCCGGAAGTGCCTTTGACCAGCACCTTGCGGGTTGTGCCCTGCCAGGTTGTTTGTCCTCCCAGATATTGCACCGCCGCTTTCAGCGGAACCATCAGCACGCCTTGCACGTCCCTGGCGGGCAACAACAACGGTTCTGCCTGCTGGGCACCCTCAAAACGCACGCCGACGGGCTCCGCACTTTCAGCCTGATTGACGGCAGCGGCTTTTGCTCCCATGGTGCAAACCAAAAGTATGCTGATGAAAAAGGCGCCTTGGCGCCAGTGCCGAAGCAGCATGATTATCTCGCCTCCACCTTGCGGCGTAAAAAGGTGGGAATGTCCAGATCCATTTCATTGCCCTCCTGGTCGTGCACAGGTCCTTCCGGACCGGTATTGCGGCGCTGCATGTCCCTGCCCTTCAAATAGCTTTGCAGGTCCATCGCTCTGGCCCCGCCGCGGTAGCGCAAAACCTCTTTCTCCTGCTCCCGGTTCTTGAGCTCGAAGCCGGTGGCGATCACCGTGATTTTCACCTCGTCATTCATATCCTCATCCACCACGGCGCCGAAAATAACATTCGCCTCTTTGCCGGCGCATTCAAAAATGGCGTCGGACGCCTCGCTGACCTCGTGCAGGGTCAGGGTTTTTCCGCCGGTGATGTTGATCAGCAGTCCGCGGGCACCGGCAATGTTGATATCTTCCAGCAGGGGACTGGTAATGGCCTCCCGGGCCGCCTTGAGCGCCCGTTGTTCGCCGCTGGCGGTGCCGGTTCCCATGAGCGCGCCTCCCATTTCGGACATGACGGTCTTGATATCCGCAAAATCCAAATTGATGATCCCCGGCACGGTGATCAGTTCGGCAATGCTCTGTACAGCCTGCCGCAAAACATCATCCGCATATTTAAAGGCATCTATCAATGTGGTCTGCTGACTCACCACCTGCAACAAACGCTCATTGGGAACGGTGATGACCGTATCCACGGCATCCTGCAGGGCGCGATACCCTATCTCCGCCTGCTGCCGGCGCGTCCGCCCCTCAAACATGAAGGGCCGCGTCACCACGGCCACGGTCAATGATCCTTGCTTGCGCGCCAATTCGGCGATGACCGGCGCTGCCCCTGTCCCCGTACCGCCTCCCAGCCCGGCGGTGATAAAAACCATATGCGCGCCGGCAATTGCCGCGGAAAGCTGCTCCTCGCTTTCCAAGGCAGCCTTGCGCCCGACCTCCGGATCCGCACCTGCTCCCAGGCCGCTGGTCAGCTGCCGCCCAATCTGCATCTTCACCGGCGCTTTGGAGGAAAGCAAGTCCTGTGCATCCGTATTCACCGCCATGAACTCCACGCCGCGGATGCCGATGTCGATCATCCGGTTTACGGCGTTGTTGCCGCCCCCCCCCACGCCCACCACCTTTATTTTTGCCGACAGTTCCAAAAGATCCTCGTCGAATTCAAATCGCATGTTCGCCGCCATGGTTTGCACCCTCCTTTTGGGTTGTCTGAATAGTGCCTGCCCGCCTTGTAGGCCATGCCCGCAGTGCGGTCTTCACTCTGCGCTGTCGGGCATGTTGATATTTCCCGCCCTTGCAGGATTGCCCTAAAAATAATCCGAAAACCACTCCTTCATCCTCTCCAAGGTGCGGTTGAAAAGGTTTCTTTCATTGGCAAACCGCGGCGAACGGGCGGAGGGGCGGCTTTTGCTGCCAAAACAAACCAGCCCCACCGCGGTCGCGTATTTCGGCGACGCCACCACATCAATCATGCCGGTGACATTCCTGGGCGCGCCGATCCGCACCGGCAATTGCAGGATTTCCTCCGCCAGCAGTTCCGCGCCAGCCAAAAGCGACGAGCCGCCGGTTAAAACCACCCCGGCCGCCGCTTTTTCCTCAAACCCGTTTTTCTTGATTTCCATATCCACCAGTTCAAATATCTCCTCCATGCGCGGCTGGATGATTTCAGCCAGATCGCGCCGCGGCAGCGTCCGCGGCGTGCGCCCCCCCACGCCCGGCACCATAAGCTCCTCCCCCTCCTTGAGCAGGGACACCTTGGCGCAGCCGTATTTGGTTTTAATTGCCTCAGCCTCGCTGTTGGGCGTGCGCAAGCCGATGGCAATATCCGAGGTCAACTGGTTGCCGCCGATAGCCAGGACGCTGGAATGCCAAAGAGATCCATCCACAAAGACGGCGATGTCCGTCGTGCCGCCGCCGAT
>JAFGIQ010000027.1 GCA_016929575.1 candidate division FCPU426 bacterium | reverse complement strand
TTCACAAGTGTCCAAATTGGGATTGAGAAAGACACGGCAACTATTGATACAGTGGTGCCAGCAGGCAACCAGACTGCCGGAGACAGTATTCACGCAATTTGGACAGCAATCATCTTACATAATACTTCAATGAAGTATTGTGTCCCACATTTCCGCGAGTAACACTTTTACCGCCTTCCGGTGTTCCATCTATTAGACGGCAAGGGCGATTTTTAAATCACCCCTGCCAACACCAGGAGGCCATCATGAAAAGACTATATTTTTTCTGCGCTTTTTATTTCCTATTGACCCTTCCTGCCTGGGCGGACAATCAGCAGTCAAGCAACGGTTTTTCGCTATTCGCCCTTTTCAACCTCGGCGGGCCGTTTATGTGGCTTTTACTGGGCTTTGCCATTCTTTCCCTGGCCTACATCCTCGAGCGCCTCTGGCATTTTTCCCAGCATAAATTCAAGGTCGAGAAGGACGCGCGCCATTTCATAGAAAATTTCCAAAACGGCGAGCGCAGCCAGGAATTGGAACGCCTGGCCAGGGCGCATCCCAAAAACGATCTGATGCAAATCCTGGTTTTTGCCAATGCGCGCCGGCGGGAAGGATATGACAAGCTGGAAAAAATCATTGCCTCCAAACTGGGGGTCGTCATTGCCCGCCTGGAACGGGGCCTCAATGTCCTCTCCTCCATCGGCAGCCTGGCTCCCTTGACCGGCTTTTTGGGCACGGTCTCGGGCATGATCAACGCCTTTCGCACCATCGCCAACGCCGATCAGGTGAACGCGCGCATGGTGGCCGGCGGCATTTTTGAGGCGCTCATCACCACGGCCTTCGGGCTGCTCATCGCCATTGTGACGGTTTCCGCCTACAACTATTTTGTGCACAAAATCGGGAATTTCACCAAAAATTGCGAAGAGCTGGCAAATGCGTTTTTGGAAAACCTTGATTGAATTTCTCCGGAGGGGCGGCCATGAGAATCCAGCGCCTGACTGAAATCAGTTCGGAAATCCCGGTGGCATCCATGTCGGACATCGCCTTCCTGCTGATCGTGTTTTTCATGATCGTGTCCGTTTTTTCCCTGGAAGCGGGTTTTTTGCTCAAATTGCCGGACAAGGACCAGCCGCCCTTGAAAGTTGCGGATAAAAAAATCATCGAAGTGCGCATCGGCGAGGACAATTGCCTCACCCTGGACCAAAAGACCGTCACCTTCGCTGAATTAAACGCCTGTCTGGAGCATGAAAATTCGCATGAACTTCAATACGTCGCCATCAAAGCGCACGGACAAAGCCAGTACAAAATCGTGGTTGCCGTAATCGAGTGTTTCCGGCGCCGCGGCTTCGATAAAATATCGCTCAAGAGGCTTGGGCCATGAAACTTAAAAACGGTCACCGCCTGCAAAGCATCATTCCCGTGGCCAGCATGTCGGATATTGCTTTCCTGCTTTTAATTTTCATGCTGCTCTCCTCCATTCTTGCCCCCCAGCCTCCGCTCCGGATTGATCCGCCCAAGGTTCCCAACACCGCCGAAGTCAAGGAAGAGCAAGGCTTGCGCATCTATGTCAATGCCGCCGGTTTGGCCGGCATCAATGACACCCTGGGCCGCTTGGACGATCTGGAAAACTTACTACCCGGGATTGCCTGTCCAGAGGAGAGGGTTTTTCTTTATGCGGACAGCGGCTGTGAATACGAAAAAATCGACCGGGTGCTGGCAGCATTGAAGGCAAAGGCGTTTCGCCATGTCACCCTGATTTGCCGCGAAACCCCGGGAGGTGGCCCTCTTGAATAAGCCCGCTTTTTTCCGGTGGTTCAATGAAAACAAATTACCGGTTACCTTGGCCGCATCTTTCGGCATGCATATGGGCGTGCTTTTTTCTTTTCACATGCAGGCGCCTTCCAGCCGTTTGCGCATGCTTGAGACCACCATTGCATTGACGGATATGGAAGAGCAGGTTCCCGAACCGCCCAAAACCCGGGAGGTGGTCAGGAAACCAAGCAGCGAACCGCCTGAAGAAGCAGTGGAACAGCAGGTCGCCATTCCCCCTGCGCCCCAAGAACACATGTTTCTGCCCTTTTATAAAGTGGAAACCCTGCCGGTTTTTAAAAACCGCGTACTGCCGGCGTATCCCGAGGCGGCGCGCAAACTCGGGCGCACCAGCCAAGTGATGCTGGAAGCCTATATTGACGCGGAGGGGAATGTCCGTCAGGTGCGGATTTTGCGCAGCGGCGGCGGTCTCTTCGATCAGGCGGCCATCACCGCCCTGCAACAGTCCCGTTTTACACCGGCGCTGATCCTGGGCCGTGCGGTACCCGTGGTCATACGGGTGCCCTATGTATTCAACCTGGAAAACCGCTGAAAGGACGTGAAAAACATGCTGCGCCCAACCACTCTGCTGGCTTTTCTGCTCTGGATGGTTCCATCCCTGTTGTCTGCCGGAAATTACTCGGGACGGGTGACGGACGAAATCACCGGTGACGGCCTGGCCGGGGCCACGGTGACCTGTCTTTCCGGTGAAAACACCGAAACCGATGCGCAGGGTTTTTTCTCCCTGACCTGCCGCCAACCCAAGGTGCTGGTGCAAATGACCGGCTTTGCCGACAAGGTGCACGTGCTTCAAACCGGGGACAATATCATCGCCTTGGTGGTCCCCGGTTACTACGAGGTCGGTCCCGTGCGGGTCACAGGCAATCCGGACGAAAAAAAAGTCCAGGTCAGCAAGCAGCGCCTCCAAAAGGAAGCTGTCGGCAAAACCACTTCCTCCCTTTTTCCTGATGTGGCCAGGGTGGTCCAGTCGCTGCCGGGCGTGACGGCGGATAGTGATTTTTCAGGCCTTTTATACGTGCGGGGCGGCGATCCGCACGAAGTGGTTGCCGTGATGGACGACATGATTATCATGAGCCCCTATTTATGGGGAGGACGGCTGACGGTTTTCAATCCCAATCTGGTGGAGTCGGTGGATTTTTATGCCGGCGGCTATCCGGCTGAGGCCAATCAAGCGCTTTCAGCGCTATTGGATGTCAAGAACAAAACCGGCAATACGGAAAAATATACGGGGCTTGTCGATCTCTCGGCTGCCACGGCCAATGTGGTGGTCGAGGGCCCCCTGGGACTGACGGAAAAAAGCTCGTTTATACTGGGGTTGCGGCGCACCCATTATGATCTGATCATCCAGGCCATGGGCGCCGGCGATGTGGTGTACCCATATTTTTATGACGGTCAAGCCAAATGCATGCTTCCGCTTTCCAACGGCCGGCTGGAAGTCCAGTCCCTTTTTTCGTATGAGGGCATGGATTTGACGCTCAGCGAGGCGGAAGGATTTGGCGACGACCACCCGGAGGATACGCGTTTTCATTACCTCAGCCGGCGCAGCAACAGCAGCGTTTCATATGATCACCGCCTGTCAGACCGGATAAACATCCTGACCCTGGTCGGCCTGCGTTTTGACGACAGTTTCTATACTTTCTCCGATTTTTACACTCCCTCGGATACGCAGGTCAACATGGCCATGCTGCAGGCCCGCCATGTCTGGCAGATTTTGCTGGGCGATCACCATATCGTCAAATCCGGTTTTTATGTCATTACCGGCGATTTTAAGGCTGCGGTCAACAGCACGGTTAAAATCCCGACACCAAACGGATATTATCTTGACCAGGTTGAGTCGGATTTCACGCTTTGTTGGCCTCTTTTCGCCGGTCTGTTTGCCCAAGACGACATGGAGCTCTTTCCTGACGCGCTCTTCATCAATCCGGGGATTAATGCCCAGTATTATTCCGGCAACAGGCAGTGGGTAATCAACCCGCGGCTGGCCTTGAAATGGAATGTGCTGCCGGCCTGGGAATGGCACCTGGCCACGGGCATCTACAGCCAGCATCCCATGGAAGCCAACTGGCTGGATGAAAAATACGGCAATCCCGCGCTTGTTGCCCAGGAGGCAGCACACTATATTCTCGGCAGTTCCCTCGATTTCGGCGCCGGTTTCCACTTCCAGGCTGAAGCCTATTATAAAGTGTACCGGCATTTGCTCACCGAGGATCCTGATCCTGATATCCGCTATACCAACAATACCGAGGGATATGCCTATGGTGGTGATTTTATCCTGCAGAAAAAGCTGGGCGGAAATTGGGACGGCTGGCTGACCTACAGTTATGTGCATTCCCGCCGCAAAATAACCAGCCGCAGCGATCCTGAAGACTTTGGCCGGAACACCTCGGTTAAACCGGTGGGCAGCTGGTTTACTTCTGAAAACGAACGCACCCATGCCCTGAGCCTGATTTTAAATTATGAAATAGCGGCCGGCTGGCAGGCGGCGCTTACGCAAAAAATCATGACCGGTGCTCCCTTCACGCCTGTCGTAGGCGCCGGGTATGTTGCGCCCATTGACGAATATGTGCCCCAATACGGCCGGATCAACAGCGCCCGTTTTCCAGCCTACAACAGCACAGACCTTAAGATCACCTTTCCTTTTTTCGGAATCCCGGATGTCAGCGCTTACCTGCAGATCACCAATGTCTTTGACATTAAAAATGTGGATCAGTACTACTACAACCGGGCGTATACCAAAAGAAAGGAACTCTACCAGCTGCCCCGCATGTTTATTGGCGGCATTCGCTGGGATTTTTAAATGGTGACATCCGGCCGCAGCTTTGGTGTTTAAGGATATAGAAGGGCTCATCAGTGTCCCAATTAAGTCTTGGACACGCTTGAAAACTGTTTATAAACAAGGACCGTTGAGCAGCTGGCGTGCCGGGGATATCTTTTTACCCAGCAG
>JAFGIQ010000306.1 GCA_016929575.1 candidate division FCPU426 bacterium | reverse complement strand
GTTTCACCCAGTAGTTCGGTTTTTATGACTGTGGCTTCTGCTCTCAGGAAAGGAATATCGTATTCATTGCCCATAATATTATGATGAGAATCATTCACCAAAACCACAATCTGCTCTTTCTTCCCGGCCAGTAGCCGCGGCAGAGCATGCTTCAGGTAGTATTGAAGAAAATAATCATGTGAAAGGAGGATTTCTTCGTCAGCCCGATAAAGAGCCAGGAGATTTTTTATTTCTTCCAAAGACAATTGTATTTGCAGTCCCCTGAATCTTAAACGCAAATTTTCCCAATTGATTTGTTGCCCCTTTTTTACAATTTCATATAACACTTCCCAAGCATCATACATTGTGTTCCCATAAAGAAAAACCATGTCCCCGGGATCTATGCCCACATCCAAAGCACCCAAACGCAATGCCCGCACCAGTGTGCTTTTACCCTGGCGCCTCCCACCTTCTGATACGCCCCTTACAGAAAGCAACAGCGTTTGGCCGGGTTTAAACAAACTGCGCAATTCATTGACGCCGCTCCGGGTGTATTTCAGGCCCAGTGTAGGCACTTCAAAAACTTCGTCTTCCTCGCTGCGGCCGGCCGTGTATGCATCAATCCCTTTCCGGAGTTCATCAGGCGCCGTTTCGTGTCCACCCGCATCCCTGGCAGCAACAATTCTCCGGTCCAAACCTAACCAGCCTGCAACCAAGGGTGCGAGATTGTTTATGAGAAGGTGTGAAATAAAAGAAAGGCCAATCAGCAAAGGCAAAGAGGCGGGCGTCAGCAGCAAACTTAAATTGATGATACTGATAATGCCAGCCAGCATTTTATTGGACGTGGATGCTCGTTCACCTTTGCCAGCCACATAATGCAATCCATAAAAAATCGGCCAAGCCAGGAGATAACCAAGGTTTACAGTCTGTGATACATCCAATCCGAGTGCAACCATGGCTGCCACAGCCACCAGACCGCCGAGAGCCAGAGAAATAATGTTTTCCGCCACCCAGGCCACCCAGCGGTCGTAGGTCTCGCCCTTCATCCCCAGGCGCACAAAGATCGCCCGCAGCCAGGGCATCAGGCCGCCTATAGCCGGCCGGCCGGCTGCCAGCCGCACCTGATATACGTTTTGACCCATAAACAAGGGGGCCAAAACGCGGTTCGGCTGGCTTGGGTCGGATGCCTGCTGCAAAATCTCCTGCACCTCATCCTTGCCCGGCGCTTTTTGAAAATCAACCAAAGGCTGATTCCAAATAATTCCCAGGCCGTTTTCCTTCAGCAGTGCCAGCAGACCCTGCGCAAAGCGTTTGAGCGCAAAGCCGCCGAAATCCCCGTCCCAGAATCCATGTCCGGTCCTGCTGGTGTAAATGGCCTCACGGGCGGGCCTTAATACCGGCATGTTCCAGACAATATAATCAAAAGTCTTTCCCTGAAAAACATACCGGCCGTCGGCGGTCATGATGTTGTCCGCCTGCGTTGTTTCCACGGCAAAACCGGCCAAGGCTGCAGTTGCCCGCAGATTGGCGATTTCCAGGGGATTGATGCCCACTGCGTGAATCTCGGAAAATCCTTTTAAAGCGGCGACCCAGGAATCCGCCCCGGATCCCGGGCCGACCACCAGCACTTCCCCGCCTTTTTGGGGTTGAAGTTTTTCAGCCAACACTTGATAGTAATATTGGTCCTTATCCTGGGTAGCGGGCGAGAAGACGGTCGGAAAAACCGGCACAATCAGGCGGTTGGCAGTTGACGGACTGCTGATCTTGCGCAAATGCTCTGCATCCATGGGGTCAAAATCATGGGCTGTCCAGGCATTGTTCCCAGGGTTGAGTTCCAGGTAGACATAAGGAGAGCGTTCGGCATTCAGGGCTTCCGCTCCTTCGGCATCAGGATTGATCTCCGAGGTGAGATACCAGGCCACTTGCAGCTTTTTCTCCATGTTGGCGCGGGCAATGGCCCGCCACTTGTCGGCAGCTTCGGCTGCGCCCATCACCGGCTGCTCATAATAAAAGGGCGTGAAATCCATGTACTCCAAAACAGCCCGGTCTTCCGGCTTGGCGGCAGGAAAAACAGCGAGCAGGTTCCCGTCTTTATCATAAAGCAGATCGAATTGGTGCGTATCGCCAAGTTCCTGGCGCAGAAAATCCAGTCCCTGGAACAAGGGCTTGCCGGCCAGGGGTGCCGGATCCTGCAGTTCAATGCGCTCCACCTGTAATCCCTGCGGCCCCTGGAAAGTCTTGTTGATCCGCGCGCCTTCATACTGACCGCGTTTGGTCAGTCCCAGGGATTCTCTCAGCACTTGCCCGGGCCTGGCCGCAAGACCGGCCTGCGCCGGCCGGACAGCACTGCCGCCGGTTTTGCCGGTTTGATCCAACATGTCCATCGTCATCATGGCCCCTGTCAGCCCGCCGGCATCCCCTGCGGGAACCATCTGCGCAACACGCGGCAAGCGCAGTGCCTGCCACCAAGATGCGAAACGCTGCCACCAGCGGCCTGCCAGTTGCCGTGGCCTGCGGACCTGCTGCCATGCGGTTGCCCCGCTCCTGAGCACGGGTTTAAAAAAGCGGGACAAAGACTCCCTGAATCCTTTCAAGCTTCCCGGTTGCGGCAGCCAGGAATGGCCGGTACGCGGGAGAAGCAGGGCGGCGCCATTGACCATGAGCACGCCAGCGGGCAGCAAGGCCTGCAGCAGTTGCACCCGCACCGCATCTCCGTACCAGGCCTGCCGCTTGGTGGCCCCCTGCAAGGCCGAGGCCACGGCAGACCATTCACCCTGATGATAAAAATGCAGTTCAAAATCCCCGATCGGCAGGCTGGGGATTTCCGATTCCGGACAGGCGCTTTGCACATTCCTGGGCCGCATGACCGCAAAAAAATCCTCATGCAGGGGCAGCATGAAAACCCTGTCAATGGCCATGGCTTCATCAAAATTAACCCGGATGTTGCGGGCATCCGCCTGATACCGGGCGATCTCCTGTTCAAAGCGGGCCCGGATGTCATCCAGTCCTGCAACCCCCTGCCGCTGCAAATGGCGGATGCAGTCGAGTTTGAGCGTCATCTCCAGCATGCGGTAGCCCAGCTGCAGTTCTGCAGGCAATCCTCTCTCCGCAAGAATTGCCCGCGCATTTTCAAATTGGGCAAAAAAGGGCTCCAGCGCGAAAATATTCTGGTTTTGGGCCAGCAGTTTTTCCAGGGGAGTGCGTTTTTTCTGCAACAGGGAGAAATACGGATTGACGATGTCCGCCCGGCTGAGTATGGGTTTCACGGATACAAACGAGATGTTGCGCATGCGCAGCATATCCAGCAGGTGCCGGGTATGATAACCGCCGGTGATCAGGACCGCCAGCCGTGCCTTCTCCTGGTTCATCTGGATCAGCAGGTTTTGGACAAAATCCTGGCTTCTGACATCCGCATTGGCATAAAACGCCTCCACCTGCTTTAAATAGCGCTCCAGCTTGTAGATTTCCGGATCCAATTCAAGCCGCCCCTGGCCGGAGTGGCGCTGCAAAAAGGCGTTGAAGGTGTCGATTTGAAAAAAATAGGGCTGGGCCCGGTACTCGGCGAATTCCTCATTGGAGACCGAGATGGACAGCATTTTTTCCATGATGTCCAGGCGGTGCAGCAACTGATCCAGGCTGCGCTGGTCCGCATGCGTATACAGGCCCTCGCGCAACAGGGCATCCGCTTTATCCATTTCCGCATACAGACGGTCCACGTCGAGGCTGCGGTCAAAATCCCCGGTCCGGCCGGCAGCATAACGTTCCAAAAGGGGGAATGCATCCGCCGACAGGCCGGCCTGGCGCAGGGATCTGGCCAGATGGCGGCAATATTGAAAAAGCGTCATCCGGCCCTGCCGAAAGGCTGTTTTCTTCCGGTCAAATGCTTTCAGTTCCGCAGGATACAACTTGCCTTTAAGGGTCTGCAGGATTTCGCGCAAATCCCAGACATACCCCTGGCTCTCGTTGTTGAGGAAGGCCATGACCCGGCGCCGGCCCTCCTGGTAGTGCTCCGGATTCTCAATGCCCGTAAGGCGGACAGGATGGCGGCCTACAGCCGCATAATATTCCGCGCCCGAAATTTTTCCCTGCCGCAGAAAATGATCTCCCACTTCCTGTTTGACCTCCTGGACCGGAAAGGAGGAGAGTTTGGTTACATTGACCGGACGGCTGGCTCCTTCAATGGCCACCAGGTTCAGCTGAAAATGTTCGGCCAGATAATCGAGTATGCGCGCGATGTTTTGCTGCACTTCATAATGGCAATGAAGATCCTGAATGTGAATAACCAGCGGACCTTCGCCCTGGAAAGTGTCCACCAGTTTGCCGTACTGATCAGGAATCTCAAGCGGACGGTTGTTGAAACGGATTGCAGCATCAGAGTAATACGTATGGGCTTCAAAAGCCCAGCTGACATAGGGCAGGACGAAACTCAGGGTGATTGCCAAAACCAGCAACCGGGTCCAGTGGCGCATGCCGGATTTGCGCCACAGGTTTAGGCAGCTGACTTGGTTTCCTGATCCTGTCTGTTTGGGCCAAGGGAGATGAAAATCCACCACTTTGTCTCCGCTGATAGTATAAAATTACCCCGCGTAAAAACGCGGGAAGTGGTTAAAGTATATCATTATTAATGAGGTCTTTCAATTTAGTTGTATTATTTAATTGTTGATTTTAAAATGAAATAACGCGCGTGTATCAATTTGAAACTACTCCTGGGATAATAAACACTAAAAATAAGAATAAATTGTTGCTATTCCCAATCCATTATAATACATACATATATACTTATGCAAAAATGATGTAAATATACATTTAAAAACGGTGTT
>JAFGIQ010000305.1 GCA_016929575.1 candidate division FCPU426 bacterium | reverse complement strand
GACACCTATTTTGACGTGCAAATCCAGGAGATAGAGGAGCCCTATCGGGCGTTTGCCGCCTTCCAGCACCTGCAGGGACCGGGTATATACCGGGTCAACCTGCGTGCTGTGCTGGGGGCAGTGAACTTAAGGAGTTTTACCTTGAAATTTTGGGTAAATGCCGAGGCGCCGCATGATCCGGCAGGCGAGTATCATGCAAATTGGGAATACATCCGGATTTACAATTATGCCCTGGAACCAACAGCAACAGCGACCACGACCCATACCATGACAGCTACGCCAACCATGAGTCCGGAACCAACCAGCACATATACTGCGACCTTGACAACAACATCCACGGAGACGCCGGCCCTGACCCGTACTCTAACCCGCACAGTGACAATGACCAGTACGGTTGGTGAAATCCTTTCCAGCACCATGACCCCTACAGCAACCATGACTCCCACTCAGGCAATAATGCTTCCCCAGCAACTGGAGATTGGCCTGGAAGGGTCCATCTTCATGAAACCAAACCAGGAAAAAACGATCAGTGTTTTATCCGCCTATCAGGGCCAGCCGCAACCTAACATCCTGATCAGGTTCCGGCGGTTGTACGGTTTCGGCACCTTCCAAGGGCTTACCGCGACTGCTGTCCCAACCGGGCCGTCCGGAGAAGCTGCGCAGGCAATCTACAGCAGTAATGGACAATCGTGGACAGTAAATGTGATACAGATTGACAATTCCGGTCTGGGACCTGTTCGCTATCTATATCTGCTCGTTATTTCAGAAGCGCTTTGGGATCTGTGGTTTGGCCAGTCCGGAACACAAGGCAGTGCCGCAATCAGGTCCATTTTCCAGCAGACGGTCGTGTATGAAAAGGCGGAAGCGGCATGGGAGACAGGGAATGAAGTCCTAAAGAAACTGCAATTGGAGTTCTTGTCTACTGAGTCGCCTCCAACCGCTTTGCCGACAGCTACGCCCACTGCCACGGCCACTTCCACCCCCACTCCCTGGCTGGAGGCAAACCACCTGCTGGTTTATCCCAATCCGGCACAGGATCGCGTATACTTTGCCTATACTGTGACCGGACACATAAACGTCAGCATAGATGTCTATTGTTTAACCGGGGACCGGGTAGCCCACATTGAAGAACAAAACCACAACCGCCAAAACCAGACCCAATCGACCATTTGGTATACTGGCAACACCGCCCCCGGCATCTATTGGGCGCGGATTATCATTAAGAATGAAGAAGGCCGTGTGCTTGTCAACCGCATAGTTAAGCTGGCGCTGTTGCGGTAACCAAAATGGGGATTCATCGGCTGGGGATGGAAAAGCAGCCTGCGTGCACTGGCGATCCAAGGTTTTTGGTCTGTTGCCGACTGGTATTGCCGGATGAAAAGCCACAAGCTTATGCCTGTGGTTTTTTTTTCCGCCGTGGTAATATTACATCCGTAAGAATCATCCATAAAAACGACCTGCTGCGCTCCAAAGAACGATTATACTGCCGGAGATATCTTTTTACCAAGCAGGCAGCGGAAAAGAAAAGTCCGCGGCTCAATCCTTTTGGAGGGTGCATTTCAATCCCTGGCGTACGTGCACCTGTTGCCGCCCCTGCTTGGCAAAAAGATATCTCCGGCAGCCCTGTGACCGGAAACCTTGGGACATGTACTTGTTACGTGTCCCGGGGACAAAACCGGCAGCCCTGACCGGATGGATTATTTGGAAGGAAAAGGACGCTCTTGGCAGGCTTGCCGCCTGACAGCGCCGGTCTATAATAGTTGTCGTGCTTTTTGGGCACTGATAAAAGCGAGCGCAGATGTCAATGTTTTTACCGGAATGGTGGTCATGAAAAATATTTCGGTTTTGCAAGCAATCAAGCTGCTTTTCTTGTTGTCAGGGGTGTTTTTGGTGCTGGCCGGCAAGGGTGAGGCGCGGGAATTGGCGAAGCTGCTGTATGCGGGTGGAGAACCGGGAACCCAGCCTGATATATGGCTGGATCAGGATCAGGGAATCAAGCCAACGGCAAGTGTTTTCTATGCCCAAAACAGGGAGCAGTTGACTTTGGTTTTGGAGAATGATTCGGGCTGGGGAACAATCCGCAGCCAGAATCTGCAATTGGACCTGGCTGCGGCTGATTTTTTGGAGATCCGTTTTTCACAAATGGAAGCGGACGGGAAACTGGTGGTGGATTTAGTGCTGGAAAAACCGCTGCAGGGAGTTTTTCGCTGCGAACGCCTGTTCCTTGCCGGCGAGTATCGGTACAATTTAAAGCAGGTCCTGAAAGTGGACGGGCCGGTGGAATTCAGCGTGCAGTTGACCATCGAGGGGCGCCAGGGCTCAAAAATGAGCCTAGAAAAACTGGTCATTATTGCGGCGGACAACGACAATGTCTTCGGCGGCGATTATCATGAAAAATTCATGGATTTCACCGGGCGGACTCCGCGCTATTGGCGCAGCGGGCATAACAATGCCACCCTATCCGTAAAAAAAGGCGGCGGCGGTACACTTGCTTTGGGTGCAGAAAAGAAATATGGCGATGTTATTTCTCCGGTGTTTGAAAACACCGGCCCGCAAAAGTACGGGGAAGTCAGGCTGCAGATCGGTCAAATATCCACCGGCGCTTATTTAGACGTGGTCCTGCAGGAGGAAGAAAGCGCCTACCGTGATTTGATGCTGTTCAAGCGCATCACCCGTCCTGGTTTGTATGCCAAAAAAATCGATTCTTTGCTTTACCAGCACTCCCTGGCGCGCTTTTCCATAAAAATCTGGATAAACGGCGCGCCCGGTCAAAGCCAGGCGGTTATACGCGCATTTGATCTCAACCGGATAAACCGGCCTCCGGCCGACAGCACTTCGCCCTATCTGCAGATCGGATTCATTGGAATCAAGGGCGGGGAAAAAACCTATTGGCAGGAACGTTTCAATGTGAAAAACGGCGAACAGCCGCAAAACTGGTGGGACGGCACGAATAATCTGGATTTCAACGCGGAAATAATCAACGCCTTAGGCGATGACCATGCCGAAGTCAGCATGGCAAAGCGCAACACCTGGGGCAAAGTGCTTTCGCCGAACCTGCAATGTGATTTTGCCAAATATCCCGAACTGGTGGTTCATATAACCGGGTTGTCCCCAGGGACAAAATGGCGGCTGGGCCTGCAGGAAATGAACAGCGCCAACTGGCGCCATTGGTTTTTACAGGACGAGGCGGTTTCCAAAACCGGCATCTTCACCTATGACTGCTCGCGGTTGACGCAATTGGGCGCCGACGATATCTTCCGGCTCGAGATCATTCTTGAAAACCCCAAATACATCGAGGGTCTTAAGACCAAAACTGTGCCGGCAGAGAACGATCCCTCCGGGGTCAAACCGCCGGAACCCCGGCCCAATGTAATTGCCATAGGCATTGAAAACAGGATGTATGAGGATTTTGGCAGCATCCAGGAGGCGCAGGCTTTAACCAGGCATTTGCAGGCCGTGATACAAAAAGGAAGCGCGCTGCCGATAAAAGTATATAATTATTCCGCCGAGGACCTGCGGCTGGCCTATCAAAGAGGGGGAGTGG
This sequence comes from candidate division FCPU426 bacterium, assembly GCA_016929575.1. GTDB lineage: Bacteria > Oederibacteriota > JAAXVQ01 > JAAXVQ01 > JAUVAV01 > JAFGIQ01. Next base: position 768 of record JAFGIQ010000305.1, on the reverse strand, counting down.
ACATCCTGCTGTCGTACCGGGAAGCATACCAGCAGTATCACCGCCGCGGACAGCTGGCGCCATTTTTAACCATCGCGCGCAAAGGGGAGAAAAAGCAGTCCTGCGGTTTATATGTCCGCGCCGAGAGTGGTTTTGACAAATCAGCGGATTTGCGCGGGCGCCGCCTGGCCTATTCGGAAAACCAGGTCAGAACGAATTTGCAGGATATTTTTCCCGCTTTGGCTGCGCCTGCATTTTTTTCGGAAATGACTCATGAAAAGAATGTGCGCAACCTTATTTTTGCCCTGCAGATGCAGCGGACGGATGCTGTGGCGGAATTTGAATTTATTGAGCAGATCGCCCAGGAAATGGGAGTTTCCTTGCGCTGCCTGGAACGTTCGACCCCCCGGCCAAATGCTTTTGCCTATGCACGCACTTCAAAAAATCCGGAGAAGAACAAGGAAATCCAGAAGATCCAGAAGATCATTTTAGACGCAACGGCTGACCCGGAAAACGGTGATTTCATAAAATTTTACGGCATTGACGCATTTGTGCGCCCTAGCCAGTGACGGGAAAGGGGTATTTTCATGCCAGCAGCAAACAGCCAGACGCGCAGGTATTTTTTGACGGGCATCGTGGTTTTCATCATCCTGACCGCAGCCGCCAGCGCGCTCATGTGGTCGAACGTGCAAAAAATGGAAAAGACACGAAAATTGCAGCATGAACAACTGGCTGAAAGCATGGCCAAGACCGCGGAGGCGTTTCTTTTAAACCGGGATGATCATTATT
>JAFGIQ010000304.1 GCA_016929575.1 candidate division FCPU426 bacterium | reverse complement strand
GTGCAGGTGTGCGAATCCGCACCGATCATCAAATCTCCGGGCACCACCACGCCCTGTTCAGGTAATAGCGCATGCTCCACGCCGCACTCCGCCTGATCCCAGTAGTATTTTAATTTCTGTTCGCGGGCAAAACCGCGCAATATTTTGGCCTGCTCCGCGGATTTGATGTCCTTGTTGGGGGTAAAATGATCCGGCACTAAAACAACACGTTTGTTGTCAAACACCCGCTTGCCGCCGTGTTCATAAAACGCCTTGATGGCCAGGGGCGCGGTGATGTCGTTGCCCATGCATAAATCCAGCCTGGCCAAAATAATATCCCCCGGTGCAACTTCCCTCATCCCGGCCGCCCGGGCCAGTATTTTTTCCCCCATGGTCATGGGTCGCGACATCATCACCACTCCTTTCGTGAACCGGTACTGTGTCTGACGCGTAAAAACCCGCAAGCGCGGAACGCCGCAAACAGGTGTTTGCCTACGGCCGTGGCAAGCACGCCTGCGTTATTTTCAGCCCAACAGGCTCAGGCGGCGCCTTGTCCCTGCTTCCAAAGCGTTCCGGATGTCTCAACCGGCATCATTGCTCTCCAAATTGCGCGAATACCGCCGGAGGCGTCCTTTTTCTTCCGAATAATCCATCCGGTCAGGACTGCTGGCGCCCATATATGAATAGATATCGCGTCTTTCCAAATCCTCATTTGGACACCTGTGAACCTGCATTTCACTTTCTGCCGAGCATCCGCTTGGGAGGGGTAACAACCCAAAAAGCCCGCAGGGTTTGCTTGCCGCAATTCCGCAATTGGTGCGGCACCTCCGCCGGGAAGGAGATGCTGTCTCCTTCATTCAGTGTGTACACCTGATTGCCCACAAGGCATTCACACCGGCCTTTGATAATGACGCCCAGTTCCTTGCCGATGTGACCGTATTCCTCATCCCCGCTTTTGCCTCCGGGCGGGATCTCCAAAAAGTACGCTTCTATCGCATGTTCCTCGGTGGAAGACGCGGTGTGGGACAACTGCGCATAGGCCACACCGCCCATCACTGCACGTTTCCGGTCCTGGACCCTTACCAAATTCACGATGCGCTCTTTTTTAAAATCCCTGAAAATGTAATCCAGGTCGATTTCCAAAACATCGATGATTTTCAGCAAGGTGTCGATCGCCGGGGATATTTTATTGCGTTCAATCTGTGAAATCAGGCTTTGCGAAACCCCGGCTTCCTGGGCAACCGCGCGGATGGTTTTTTGCCTGCGTTCCCGGACTTCCCGGATTTTGTCTCCAAATTGGTAGTTCATCCCAAACAACCTATACTTTAATTATAATGCATGATGTTAAGTATAATTAAAATTGCGGGATTGTCAAGTTTTTTTTGCAGGCGCGACCGCGGCAAGGCCCAGCCGCTTTTTTCCGCCGGGTTTTAGGGGTTTTTCCAGACTGGCCATCCGGTTCAAGGCATTGACATAGGCCTTGGCCGAAGCAACAATAATGTCCGTGTGCGCGCCCCGGCCGGTCAAAGTGCGGCTGTAGGCAGCCAGCTGCACCGTGACTTCTCCCTGGGCATCCGTGCCGCCGGTGATGGCTTGTATGGAATAACTCACGAGTCTGTGGGATTGTCCCACAATCCGGTCAATGGCCTTGTACACGGCATCCACCGGGCCGTCTCCGGTGGCTGAAGCGCAGAGCGGTTTTCCCTGTTTGAGCAGCCGGACTGCAGCCGTGGGCACCATGTTTAAGCCGGAAGTCGCCTGCACATGCTCCAGCACAAATACTTCCTCCGGAGCGGCGGTGTTTTCTTCAACCAAGGCCAGCAGGTCCTCGTCAAAAATCTCCTTCTTTTTATCCGCCAATTCCTTAAAGCGCTCAAAGGTCTTCTGCAATTCCTCCGCTCCCTGGATATACCCCAGCTCTTTGAGGCGTTTGCCCAGGGCATGGCGGCCCGAGTGTTTTCCCAGCACCAGCCGGTTTTCCTTCAAGCCGATGGACTTGGCATCCATGATCTCGTAGGTCAGGCGTTGTTTGATGATCCCGTCTTGGTGAATGCCCGCCTCATGCGCAAAAGCATTGGCGCCCACGATGGCTTTGTTCGGTTGCACGATGATGCCCGTGGCCGTGGATACCAATCGTGACACCCGCGCGATTTCCCGGGTGCGAATATTGGTTGTGACCCCATAGTACTTTGACCGCGTTTTGATCGCCATCACGATCTCTTCCAAAGCGGCATTGCCGGCGCGCTCGCCCAAGCCATTGATCGTGCACTCCACCTGACGGGCGCCGGCGTGGACTGCAGCCAGCGAATTGGCGGTGGCCATGCCCAGATCATTATGGCAGTGCACGGAAAGCGTGATCTGTTTCAGCCGGGGAACGGTCTTGTATAAAAACTGAATGATCGATTCAAACTCTCCGGGAGTGGTATACCCCACCGTATCCGGGATATTAACCGTTGCGGCTCCGGCGGCAATTACGGCTTCCACCACCTGCGCCAAAAACGGCAGGTCCGAACGGGTGGCGTCCTCAGGTGAAAATTCCACGTCTTTGCACAGGGAACGGGCGTATTTCACCATTTCCCGCGCCTGGCGCAACACTTCTTCCGGGCTCTTTTTCAGTTTGTATTGCATGTGCAGGGGTGAAGTCGAAAGGAAGAGGTGAAGCCGCGGATGCCCGGCCGGCCGCAATGCCTTCCAGGCAATGTCAATGTCCGCCTTGGCGCAGCGCGCCAAACCGGCCACAATGGGCCGGGTGACGGCCTTGGCCACATTCCGGACCGCTTCAAAATCCCCGGGCGAGGAAATGGGGAATCCGGCTTCAATGGCATCCACGCCCAATGCTTCGAGCGCACGCGCCACCTCGACCTTTTGCTTGGCATCCAGACTGGCGCCGGGAGACTGCTCTCCGTCACGCAAGGTGGTATCGAAAATCTTTACTGCTTCAGGCATGTTTTTTACCCTCTTTCCCTTTTCCCTGCCCCCAAGGGTGCGATAATGATATACGCTGTCCCGCCGCAGAGCAGCAAACCCGATGACCATCCCGCCGCCTGTCCGCCTGCAAAAATGACCGCTACCATCAAGGCGGCCAGGCCAAAAACAGCGGGCCTCTCCGTCGGATTGGGATAGCGAATGGTGGAGACTGTTAAAAACATCAGGCTGGTCATCACCCCTAAAAAAAGCAGCCTCCAGGTGGGCGTAATATGCTCCGGCCCGATCAACTGCGCTACGAGGGCAATACACGCTGCCGACATGGTCACCGGCAAACCGATGAAACCGCGTTGGCTGGTCAGCGGGTTATACAGCTTGAAAAGCGAGAGGCGGATCAAGGCCCCAAAAACCACCACGAACAAGCCGATCAATCCCAGAATGCCCCAACCCCTGAAGGCCAGCTGATACATAAGCAATCCCGGCACCAAGGCAAAACAAAAAAAATCAGCCAAGGCCGAAAATTCATGTTCCAGGCTGCTGGGCCCGCTGATAAAGCGGCGGGAATAATATTCCATCCCGGCGATAACCATGGCTGCCAAAATAATACGGCCGGCCAATCCCAGCTCGCCGGCTACAACCGCAAAGAGCGCTAAAAACCCCAGGATGAAGACCGTGCCCATGAACCCGTAGGGAATATACTGGTGCCACACCCGGGCTGGTTTTTTTCGCTGTTTGGGCGGTTTCGCGGCTTTTTTGCGCATGGATCACCGCTCCCTATTTTTTTGCTATCCAGCCCATCATGCCCCGTAGTTTTTTTCCCACCACTTCAATGGGGTGTTGTGCTTCCTGGCGCAACACCGCATTGTAGACCGGACGGCCGGCTTTGTTTTCCAATATCCACTCCCGGGCAAATTCGCCATTCTGAATCTCGTGTAAAATCCGCTTCATTTCAGCACGGGTTTCAGCGTTAATAATCCTTTTCCCCCGGGTGATATCTCCGTACTTGGCGGTCTCGGATATGCTGTAGCGCATGCCGGCGATGCCGCCTTCATACATGAGATCCACAATCAACTTCAACTCGTGCAGGCATTCATAATAGGCGTTTTCCGGCTGATAGCCGGCTTCCACCAGTGTTTCGTATCCGGCCTTGACCAATTCGGTCAAGCCTCCGCAGAGCACAACCTGCTCGCCGAACAGATCGGTCTCGGTTTCATCGCGGAAAGTGGTCTCCATCACCCCGGCGCGCGTGCAGCCAATGCCCTTGGCATAGGCCAAGGCGATTTGCAGGGCATTGCCGCTGGGATTCTGTTGTACGGCCACCAGCCCCGGAACGCCTCCGCCTTCGGTGAAAACCCGGCGGACCATGTGTCCCGGGCCCTTGGGCGCAACCATGAAAATATCCACGTTTTGCGGCGGGATAATTTGATGATAGTGAATGTTGAATCCATGGGCAAAACCCAGGGCGTTGCCTTTCTTCAGGTTGGGCAGCACCGCCTCTTCATAGACCCTCTGTTGCAATGGATCCGGCACCAGCATCATCACCACCTCGGCCTCTTTGCAGGCCAAATCCGCGGTTTTGACTTTTAATCCGCTCTTTTCCGCCACCATCCAGGCTTTGGAATCTTTAAGTTCGCCCACCACCACATTCATCTTTGCATCCTTCAGATTCAGCGCGTGGGCGTGCCCCTGGCTTCCATAGCCAATAATCGCTACGGTCTTGCCCTTTAACGCCTTTAGATCCGCATCCTTGTCAAAATACATTTTTGCCATGCCTGCAGTTCCCCCTTGTCTTGTCATCAATCTCGGCCTCCGTCTCGGCAGAAGGCCTCTTTCACCCTTTTTTACTTTTTCCTTTCATTCCTCTGGCCGAAGCCACGGTCCCGGTCCGGATCAGCTCCCGGATCCCAAACGGCCGGAGCAGGTCAATAAAAGCGTTGACCTTGTCATCCGTGCCGGTGATTTCCAGGGTATAGGTGCGGTCCGAGACATCCACAATCTTGGCGCGGAAAATTTCCGCCAGTTGGATGATTTCGGAACGGTCCTTGAGCTCCGCCTGCACTTTAATCAGCGCCAATTCCCTCTCCAAATGCGCCTCGGCCGTATAATCGTAGACTTTAATGACATCAACCAGCTTGTTCAGCTGTTTGGTGATCTGTTCCAGAATCACATCATCACCGGCAACCACAATAGTCATCCGCGAAGTGGTCGGATCCTCGGTTTCGCCCACGGTCAAACTGGAAATATTAAACCCGCGGCCGGAGAACAGGCCGGCCACGCGGGCTAAAACACCGGGTTGGTTTTCAACGAGCACGGATAAAGTGTGTCGCATGTTTATCCCCCTGTCTTTGAGAGGCCAAACGCGTCGGAACGGTCCGGCCTGTCATACTGCTTTTTAAACCAACTCACCGATCATCTCATGGATGGGTGCGCCGGCCGGGACCATGGGCCAAACGTTTTCCTCCTCGGCCACCTGGCAGTCCACCAAAACCGGCCCTTCGGTTGCAAACGCCTGGCGAATGACCGCCTCCACTTGCTCCGCGGCACTGACGCGCAACCCCACCGCCCCGAAAGCCTCGGCCAGTTTGACGAAATCCACGGAATTGGCAATCCGGGTGGAGGAGTAGCGCTTGCCGTGAAAGAGCTCCTGCCACTGCCTGACCATGCCCAGATAACCATTGTTCATCAGGATCACCTTGACCGGCAGCTTGTTGATGACCGCTGTTGCCAGTTCCTGCATGTTCATTTGAAAACTTCCGTCACCGCTGACCACGGCCACTTTCTTGCCCGGCAGGCCGACCTGGGCCCCCAGGGAGGCGGGAAAACCGTATCCCATTGTTCCCAGACCGCCGGAAGAAGCCCATTGGCGCGGGCGGGTGAATTTATAAAACTGGGCGGTCCACATTTGATGCTGCCCCACGTCCGTGGCGACGAACAAATCCTCGCCCCCGACTTTATACAGCGTCTCAATAACGAATTGGGGTTTGAGTTTGCCGTCTTTGGTGTCGTAGGTCAGCGGAAATTTCTTCCGCCATTCATTCACCCGCTGCCACCATGACTCGCAGGTGCGCGGCTGTATCTCTTGCAGCAACCCCCGGAGGGACTGCTTGGCGTCGCCCACAATCGGCACATCCACGCTTACCACCTTGGAAATGCTGGCCGGATCCACGTCGACATGGATGATCTTGGCGTCCGGCGCAAAATGTTCGACGCGGCCGGTCACCCGGTCGTCAAAACGGGCGCCAATGGCGATGATGAGATCGCTCTCCTGAATCGCGTAATTGGCCGTACGCGTCCCGTGCATGCCCAGCATGCCGATAAACTGTTCATGCGTCCCGGGAAAAGCTCCCAGACCCATCAGCGTCAGGGTGACCGGGGCCTTTATCTTTTCCGCCAGGGCCTTCAACTCATCCGCGGCATTGGCCAAAATCACGCCGCCGCCCGCATACACCAGCGGCCGCTCGGCTTTTGCGATCAGGGCCGCGGCTTTTTTCAACTGGTTGATATGCGGCGTCAAATTGGGACGGTAACTGCGGATCTCCACGCTTTCCGGATATTCCGGCACGCATTTGTTCGTGGTGACGTCCTTGGGGATGTCGACCAAAACCGGCCCCGGACGGCCGGTGGAGGCGATATAAAAAGCCTCGCTTATCGTCCGGGCGATGTCGCGCACGTCCTTGATTAAAAAATTATGCTTGGTGATCGGCCGGGTGATGCCGGTGATGTCCACTTCCTGAAAGGCATCGTTGCCGATCATGGATGTTGTCACCTGTCCGGTCAAGGCCACCATGGGTATGGAATCCATGCAGGCCGTGGCAATGCCGGTCACCAGGTTGGTCGCGCCCGGACCCGAAGTGGCCAGGCATACCCCCACCCTGCCGGTCGCACGCGCATACCCGTCCGCCATGTGGGCTGCGCCCTGTTCATGGCGGGGTAAAATAAGCCGCAAAGGGGCGGAAAACAACACATCAAAAACCGGCAGCAGCACGCCCCCGGGATACCCGAATATCACTTCCACTTTTTGACGCAATAAACTCTCGACAAGTATTTCAGCACCTGTTTTTTCCTCGCTCATGGCCTTTCCTCCGCTATTTCCCAGCAGGAGCTTGGTGAAACTCCCGCATGCTCATCCCGCGCGCCCAGGCGGGCGCAGCCTCCATGCTGATCGTTTTTTATTGTAAAACCGCCCCGGTGCTGCCGGAGGTTACAAGCCGGGCATAACGCCCCAACACCCCCTTGTACTGCTTCAGCGGTTTTACTTTCAACTGCTCCAGACGTTGTGTAAGCTCCTGCTCGGGGATCAGGAGATTGATGCTCAACTTGGGAATGTCGATCTCTATTTTATCCCCTTCCCTGACCACGGCAATGGGGCCGCCGGCCGCCGCCTCCGGCGATACGTGCCCGATGGCCGCGCCGCGCGTGCCTCCGGAAAAACGTCCGTCTGTCACCAGCGCCACATCCTTTTCCAGATCCATGCCGGCAATCGCGCTGGTGGGCGAGAGCATCTCGCGCATGCCCGGCCCCCCCTTGGGGCCTTCGT
>JAFGIQ010000303.1 GCA_016929575.1 candidate division FCPU426 bacterium | reverse complement strand
TATTGGGAAGAACAAGGACGCCTGCGGCAGCCCTGACCGGAAAGATTATTGGGAAGAACAAGGACGCCTGCGGCAGCCCTGACCGGATGGATTATTGGCCTCCGGCAGTATTCGCATACTGTAGACAGCAAGGTGTCGGCATTAAAAATGAAGGATCAGCAGAAAGGCCGCGTATGAGAATTTGTCTGGTTTCAGGATCTTATCCGCCTGTGCGCTGCGGGGTGGGGGATCAGGTGGCCCAATTGGCCGCCCGCTTGGCGGCGGCCGGGGAAGAAGTGCACGTGCTCACTTCCGCAGGGGCGGCTGTCGAAGAGAGCGGGTCCAATCCAAGCATCCATGCGCGGGTGTCCACCTGGCGGTTGCACGGGTTGCACGCGCTGCTGCGGCATATCGCCAGGATAAATCCGCACATTGTGCATGTGCATTATCCCAGCCTGGGGTATGCCAAAGGGCTGGCGCCCAATGCTTTGTTTATCTGGCGCCAGGCCGCGCGTGCACCTTGGCGCAGCGTCGTGACCTTGCATGAATATGCCATGTTTGGGCGCAAAGGCCGGTTGCGTTTATGGCCCATGGTGCGTTTTGCCCATCGCGTCATCTGTACCAATCAGCGGGATGGCGGGCAGGTGATCAAGGATCATGCACAGGCGGAAGGGCGGCTGCAGATCATCCCATTGGGCAGCAATGTGGGAAGCCTGGCGGAAGCGACAAAAAGCCAATCGCCTGCTTTCACACTGCCCCGGCAGGATTTGAACTGGCTGGTGCATTTTGGGACCATCATGCCCAATAAAGGGTGGGAGGTGATGATCCCTGCCTTGCAGCGTTTGGTCCGCGGGGGATTGCCGTTCGGACTGCTGGTGGTCGGGGAATTACAGCCCGAACGCTATGCCTATCACCGCCGCGTAGCGGAGATGATAGGGCGGGGAGGTTTGCATGAACGCATTTATTTTACCGGGTATCTGAACCAGGAGGAAATTGCCGGAATTTTATTATCCCATAGGGTGGTGGTGCAGCCCTATACCGACGGGGCACGCCTTAATCACAGCAGTTTCATTGCCGCCTTGGCCTATGGCCGCGCCATCCTTACCACGGACCCGCTGTATCTTTTGGAACAGGTTCAGCACGGCCGCCATTTTTGGGGGATCATTCCCCATGATGACCGGGCCCTGGCCGAGGGAATGAAAAGACTTGCGCAAAACGACGGACTGGTGGACAAACTGCAACAAGGGGCCCGGGAGGCAGCCGCTTATTTTGCCTGGCCGCGCATCATCAACCTGTATCGCGGTGCGTACCAGCAGCTCATGAAGGCATAACCCAAGCGGCAATGCCCGGAGAGGATTAAAATATTGAAACGCGGTTGCAGCCGGATACTATATAATGGCCAGCAGCAACCGGCAGGCAGACAGCCGGATCATTGCCGGCCGGAGCGGGAATAAAGCCGGTGGGCAGGCATTGCCCATTCACCCCGCAGTCAGCGGTACAGGAAGAAAAGGGGCAAGGATGAAAATACTGGTCGTCTCGCACAGCGCAGTGGTGCCGCTGTATCGTGAAAAATTTCATATACTGGCGTCTATGGGGTGTGAAGTGCACCTGCTGCTGCCCCCCAGCTGGCCTGAAGGCGGAAGGAACATTGCCGCGCCGCCTACCGGCAAAGAGGGGGAGATACACATTCACAGGCTGGCCGGCCGTTTTCTCGGCAAGGTGGGAGGATTTCACTTCAAGCGCCTGGCGCGGGTTTTGCATCATATCCGCCCCGGGGTGGTGCAGGTAGAAGAAGAGCCCTATTCCCTGGCGGCCGGGCAAATATTGTGGGCCAGCCGGAGGCGGGGCCTCCCTTTTGTTTTTTTTACCTGGGAAAACATCTTGCGCACGTATAAGCCGCCATTGCACTGGATTGACCGCTGGGTTTTGCATCATGCGCAGTGGGCCATTGCCGGAACGCAGGCGGCGCAAGCCGTGCTGGCAAAGCGGGGATTTAAAGGAACCTGCGCGGTCATTCCACAATATGGGGTGAATCCCGCGATCTTCCGTCCATATGATGTTTTGCACGCCGTCAAACCCACTTTCACCATCGGTTTTTTCGGGCGCCTGTGTGAAGAAAAAGGGATCATGACGTTGCTGCGCGCAACGGAAGAACTGGCTTTTCCCTGGCGCCTGCACATCACCGGCAACGGCCCTTTGCAGCCTGTTTTGCAAAAAAGAGTAAGGGAGGCAGGGCTGGAAAAGCAAGTCTTGTTTATGCCGGCGGTGGACAATGATAAAATGCCCAAAGCCATGCAGACCCTGGATCTGGTGGTTTTGCCTTCGGAAAGCACGCCGGCGTGGAAGGAACAGTTCGGCCGCGTGCTGATAGAGGCCATGGCCTGCGAGATCCCGGTGATTGGGTCGGATTGCGGGGAGATTCCAACGGTGATCGGAGAAGGGGGCTTGACCTTTGCGGAGAAGGACTGGAAATCTTTGGCGGCGGCGATCTCTTTGATTCAGCGCGACCATCGTCTGGCGGCCGGTTTGGGACAGAAGGGCAGAAGACGGGTGCTTGAGCATTATACCACCAGACACATCGCCCGGCAGACCTGGGAGTTGTATCAGCGGATGCTGGAAAGGAAGCAGGCATGCTCATTGCCCTGATTGCGCGCGGATGCCGGGCCGGCGCAGGAATTGAATTGTACACGCATGAACTGGCAAACCGTTTATGCAACCGGCATGAGGTAACAGTATTGACCCACCCCCGGGAGGCGGTAGGCTGCCAGGCCGCCATTGTGCCGGTGTTGGTTCCCCGCAAGCCGCTGTGGTATTCCATATGGGCATTCAGCACCAAAGCGGGTCTTGTTGCCCGGCGCCAGGCATACGATATCGTGCACACGCAGGGATCGGATGGAAGTTGGGGGGATGTCGTCACCGCCCATTCCTGCCATGTGGCCGGCATGCGGGCCTCCCTGAAAGTGAACCCGACGATGGCGAATAAAATCCGCAAATGCTTAAGCCCGGCGCACCGGGCGGTGGTGGCACAAGAAAAAAGGGCCTTTGCCAGTGCCCGCCTCATTATCGCCGTGTCCAAGCTTGTGAGGCGGCAGCTGCGGGCCGCCTACCCTGCTGTGCGTAACATTCCCATTCAGGTGGTTTACCCGGGGGTGGACACCCAGCTGTATTCTCCGGCCAAAAGGGCCGCCTGCCGCCTGGAGAGCAGGAAGCATTTCGGGTTTGTTTCGGGAGAAACCGTCTTCGTCATGGTCGCCAACAATCCACGTTTGAAAGGCGCTGACCGGCTTATCCGCGGCCTGGCGGGCATCCGCCAGGAGCAGGCGCATATCCTTATCGCTTCCAGCAGCAAGGACTTTCCGGACCTTCGCCGCCTGGCCAAAAACTGCGGCGTGGCCAACCGGGTGCATATCGTGCACAACCAGGAAAGCACTCTGGAGGTGTATGCAGCAGGAGACATCTATGCCGCTTTGCCGGAATACGAGTCATTTGGACTGACGTTTTTGGAAGCCATGGCCTGCGGCTTGCCCGTTATCCTGACCCGGAATGCCGGCGTGGCGGAGTTAATGACTCCGGGGGTGGAAGGATTTTTATTGCCCGCGCTGGTGGATACGCCGACCGTCACCCAGGCCATGGATTACCTGCAAAAGGATGAGGAAACATGCCAAACCATGGGGCATGCAGCCCGGATCACGGCGGAAAAATACACCTGGGACCGCATGATTCGTCAAAT
>JAFGIQ010000302.1 GCA_016929575.1 candidate division FCPU426 bacterium | reverse complement strand
TTAATCCTTACCGTGCCGGCGGACATGCGGTTGTGGAGCGGGCGCGACCTGCGGCTTGGGCATAAAACACGGTATACGGTGGAAGCCCTGACAGCCAGGGTGCGCGCGTCCGGACTGGAAGTGCTCAAAGCTTCATATGCCAATGCTTTTTATTACTGGCCTTATCGGGTGGTGCTATGGTGGAGGCGCCGCGGCCGGCAAAATGCCGTTCCCCCCATCAAAACCAACACCTATGATGTCCATCCGCTGGTGAATTATTTGTTTGCGCTGTTTTTAAAGATCGAGGCTTGGATTATTCTAAAAGGGAAGCTTCCCTGGGGTGTCTCCGCGGTCTGTGTGGCCAGAAAACCATTGGGCCGGAGCAGGTGGTAATCACAGGAAGGGAAAGGAACAAAGCGAATGATGTCAGGGTGGTCGTTTGCCGGACAATTTTGCCTGGCCATGCTTGCATTGGCAACTGCGGTGTATGTGCCCGGGCGTTTGTTGTTGCGCGCCCTGCGCCTGGACCTGGAGTGCCTCGAACACTATGCGGCGGCCCTCATGAGCGGAACCGGGCTTTTGGTCCTGGTCTATTGGACTTTGTCCATGCTCGGGGTCCAGAACGCTTTGTGGATGTATCTTCTGTTGGCAGTGGGTCTGGAGCTTTTCCTTTCTTGTCGTGATTGGATGTGGGATAAAAGAGTTGCTCCTGATCCGGAAGCTCCGCGGCCGGAGCAGCTGGCGGATCATTGGCCTTTGGGTTTGTTGCTGCTGGCCGGCATTGCCGCCCAGGCAAGATTCACTTTTTTCTCCGGTTGGCTGGACGGCGCCGGTGTCGGCCTTTTGGCCTGGCACGCGCATGATGCACCCTGGCATATTTATAATCTCCATCAGTTGGCGCACGTTTTCCCGCCGGCGATGCCCGGTTTTTCAGGGCAGCTGCTCAAAAACTACCATATGTTTTCCGACCTGCTCTGGGGGGCGGTTTTGCATGTGCTGCCGCTTGATCCCTGGCACGTCTATTTCAGGATCGCCCCGCTTTATTATTCCGCGATGCTGATGCTTTCAACTTTTGTAACCGCCCGGCGCTGGTCCGGGCAGCTGCCGGTTGCCTATCTGGCAGCAGCCATGACCATGTTCTGCGCCAACTTTGGCTATGTCATGCCCCTGCTTTGCGGAAGGGGAAATTATTTTATCTGGGATTCTATTTTTTGGGTGCAGCCTCCCATGAGCATGATCTTCAATCCGGGAGTATCTTCTTCTTTTTCCGTTTTTATGATGGGCCTGTGGGCCTTGGTGGGATGGACGCGCGAAAAAAAAGGCTGGGGCTATCTCGCCTTGCTGGCGCTTTATTGGGGTGTGCTGCCGGGATTCAAAGTATACCCGGCTGTTTTGGCCGTGGCCGGACTCTTGGTTGCAGGCGGCATACTTTTCCTTTTTCAAAGAGATTACAAACAGTGGCTGGCCGCGGCTGCCCTGGCTCCGCTTTTTTTATACGTCTTCCTGCCGCCCAACCTGCATGCCCCTTCATTGGTGCGGTTTCTGCCGGGGTTTAATCTGGGGAGCATGCTGGTGGCTCCGGACCGCATGGCCCTCATGTCCTCCCTGCAGCTGAAAATGCTTTTTGTGCAAAAACCATGGCTGGTGGCCCTGATCATGGCTGGCTTGGCCCTGGTATTTTTGGTCGGCAACCTGGGTGTGCGTGTTTTGGGCCTGCTGCCCATGATTAAAACACTCGTCTCTCCCCGGAAAGCGGATCCGGTTCTGCTGCTCATGACAGTAATAGTGGGCGGGGCCTGGGCTGCACCGCTTTTGTTCGTCCAGGAAGGAGTGCCCTGGAATGTCGTGCAGTTTTTCTATTATGCGGTTTTACTGGCCGCCCTGCCTGCTGCCAGGCAGGTATGGTCGTGGCTTGAATCCGTCAGTGTTCGGCGCCAAGCCGTATGGCTTTGTGTGCTGTTTGCTTTCGGCCTGCCCGGCGCTATTCAGGCCTTGCTGGTCATCCGCTGGGAGTACAGGACCGGGCCAAAGGTTTTGCAGGGTCTGGAGTGGCTGAAAAAACAGGTCAAACCCGGCGAGACCATCCTGCGGCCTTTGCCGGATCCGCTGCTGACCGACGAAGGCTTCAGTTATTGGAAAAGAACCCAGGTGCGGGGACGCATGACCAGCATGAAGGATTGGGAGCAAGAGGCCAAGACCCTGGCCGCGCAAAAACCACAAGCACCAACCCCTTCCGGGGAAGACCGGGCCTTGGCGGAGACATTGCCGGAGAAGGCGGCGGAGCCTTCCGGCGCTGCTGGAGAAGAACCGGGCCTCAGGGATGATGCGGCTTTGCCGGAACAAAAAACCAGGAAGCCGGACGAATTCCCGGACCTGGAACGCACGGACGCAGCCATCGTGGCGGCCCTGGCCCTGCAAAATACCTATCTGGAGGACACAGTCTCTGCCCAAATCATGGGTTTTGCCGTGGAGGAGCGCGTCGAGGCGGTGCGGGCTTTTTACCGGCAAATGGATGTTGTGCAGGCGCGCAGCTTTCTGGAAAAGGAAAATATTATGTATGTGGTTTTATTCGCAGGCCAACAGCTGCCTTTTGTCCCGGCAGGGGTTCCTTTGAAGCAGGTTTATGCCAATGACAGCATCACTATTTACAAACATGTTAAGTCCATGGTGTGGTAGGAAATGCAAACAGAGACGGGGGTTTTTATAAAAATGTAATAGTCTGAAACCTTCTTTCTCATCCATTCCTGCCAAGGCGTAAAACATTATTTGTGTTTTGGTAGTCTCGGCAAAAAAAGACAGCTGTGGAATAAACCCGGGAAGATTCATTTGCCCGAAGAATATGCTGATCTTTAGTGAAAGGAATTGTGTCTGTGCCGCAAAATGAAAAGCCGGTAAAATTGGAGATGTTTTGGAGGCTGCTGGTGCCAGTGCTTGCCGGTGCGGCTTTTTTGGGGCGCGCGGAATGGCTGGGACTGCCTCCTTTGGCCGCAGGCATGCTGTGCTGCCTGGGTTTGATCGCCAGTTCCGAAGGGTTGCATTGGCTGCTGGGCCGGTGGAAAGGCAACCAGGCTTATTTCCGGAAATGGGACACAGTTGCCATGCTGCCTTTGTTGCTGCCGTTTTTTATCATGCCCCTGGAACCGTTCGTGCAAAAAAAAATGGCCGGCTTTGCCCTGTCCGTGGCCGGCTTTGTGCGTTTCCCCTGGATGAAAGAGGGGCTGCAATTGTCAAGCACAGACTATATGCTCCTGCTTGCCCTGGGCGCAGGCTGGATTGTTGCAGGTTTTCTGCGTTTGCTGGTGTGGCTCCGATCCTTATATCCGCTTTTTTTGCAGGCATCTATCAAAAACCCGGGTCCTCTCCTTTTTTTAACCGCCCTGGCGGCGGGAATATGGCTGCAGGGCTGGGCGTCTGCCATTTATCCTCCCACCGGCGATGAAGTGCATTACCTGCTGATGGCCAAAAGCTTTATAACGGACGGCGATTTTGACCTGAAGAATAATTTTGCCAACCAGGACTGGCAGCACGATTATCCCAGCGAGGAATTGGATTTCCACGGGCATCCTGACGCCCAAGGCCGCTGGATCTGCCGTCATATGCCAGGAATATCGACGGTGGCTGCTCCTTTGTACTGGTGCCTGGGATCCTGGGGAGCATCCTTAACGACACTCATCCTGATTGCCCTGGCTTTGGCCTGGCTGTATGGTTTGGCACGTGATTTGGGTGCGGCAGCCAGCGGGGCGTTTTTGGCATATGCGATTGCCCTGATCAGTGCGCCCTGGAGCATCTGGGGCTATCTTGTTTATCCAGTGGCAGCCGGCATGCTGTTGGTGACAGCCGGCCTCAGGTTGTTCATCCGTTTGGAATCAAGCCGGACCGCGGCTTTTCTCCTCGGCCTGCTGAGCTGCGCACTGCCTTTTTTCCATCAGGGGCTGGGAATTATTGGCCTGGTGTTTTTGGCGGCAGCCGGTTTGCGTCTTTGCTGCGCCGGGCAGTGGCGTGCTTTGACGGCATTGACAGTCGGCGGTCTGCTGGCCGGACTGCCTTTTCTCTGGGTATTTTTTCAATACTACCAGACAGCGCATGCTGCGGGTGATTATGCTTTTTCCTTCAGGCCCCTGTTTTTTATCTATGCGGTGATCGGCCAATTGGTCGACCGCAACTACGGCATTATAACGGCTGCTCCGGTTCTGCTGCCGGCTGTGGCAGGCCTCTTTTTTGTTCTCCGGCCCCGGCATACAATGCTGGTTTGGCTGATTTTTGTTTTCCCCGTGGCCAGCGGCCTGCAAGCCGCCTTGTTTGTGGACTGGAATGGCTTTTCCGCCAGTTTTTCACGTTTTCTGGCTCCGGCCTGCGCGCCGCTTTTTGTGGGGCTGGCTTTTGTCCTGCCCGTTGCGGGCTGGCGCAAGCAGATCATGTGGGTGCTGGCGGGCTGCGGAGCTCTTGTCAGCCTCTCGACCTGGGTGATGCCCGCCCTCTTGTACGAACTCCCCAAAGAGCGGATCCTCACCTGGCTCATCGCCCGGCATGTTCCGCCCATCTGGGAAATTTTTCCCCTGCTTAAAGGTGAATTTAACACAGGCGTGGTGGTCTGGGGGCTGGCGCTGATTGCCCTGGCCGCAGGCGTGGTTGCGCTGTTTGGTCGAAAACAAAAAGCGTTGTAAGCCGGCCGGGTAAAACGAGTATTGTAGCATGGCGGAAACCATGCTTTGCTATACGCTTATGCCGTCATTACGGCGGCATTGACTCAATTGGGAAAAAAACGTATCGGCTGGTTTTCAGCGCCAGGTATGCACCGGTGCGGGTATACCCGCAAATGCATTCAACCAGAAAAAGAACAAACCCAATAGCCTGGTGAAAGGAACGTGGTGGCAATTTCTATTTTAGGCAAACAGTTGCTAAAAAGGCTGGTATGGTTTGGACGGACTGCCGCCTTCATCCTGCAGCACCCCCTTGTCTTTTTCCGCGCCCTGCCCGCGCACGGCATATTTCGCGACAGCCTGTGCTTTGTGGCCCTGGCCGCCCTGGCCGGGCAGGTGTGGATTTGGATTTTGCAGCCGGCGGGCTTGCTGACACAATGGCCTGTGCACAGCGGTTTAACCCCGGAGGATGAAATGTCCGTGGCTTATATCACGCTGCCTCTCATGCCGTTTTTGATATACGCCGCTTTCCGCCTGGTTGGCGGCCGGCAAAACTTTGTTCAGGCAGTGGGTGTGGTCTGCTATGCCTCGGCTTATTTGATCCTGCCGCCGCTGGCCTGGGCCGGCTACTTTTTCGAATTGTACGGTATGGTGCTCCTGTTTCTGGCCGCCAAGGAAGTGTCTGCCTTGTCCGTGCGCAGGGCCTTCCTGGCCTTCGGGCTTTTCCTGCTTTTGGACACTGCCGCCACCCTGGCGGTTCTTTATGGTTATATCAAGGTTTTAAAATGAGGAAAAGGGGGAGTAATAGAATAACAACTTGAATCATTGATACCCCAATTGCCCGCTGCTGCCGGGGATATCTTTTTACCCAGCAGGGGCGGCAGCACGCGCACGGACGCCGGGGATTGAAGTGCATCCTCCAGAATAGTTGGGCCGTGGACTTTTCTTTTCCGCTGCCTGCTGGGTAAAAAGATATTCCCGGCAGCCCTGACCGGATGGATTATTCGGAAGAAAAAGGACGCCTGCGGCAGGTCCGCTGCCCGATGATGCCGGTTTATTAACAGCTTTCACGCTTTTCACAATCCTCGTTTAGACACTTGTGAACTTGCATCATTCCCGCCTGATCCCATTTCCGCGGCTAATGAAGCAAACGGTAAACAGCGACGTGCTGGTCGCGGTAGCATTCCTTGCCCACGGCATTTAACAGCCCTTCCATCAACTGCAGAATCCGCGGGGAGTAATATTTTTTATCATACTGGATATCAAGCCGGCAAAGCACCCACGTGACATCCAGTTCCCGCAAACGGTTGAGAAGGGATGCCGGCGTATCCAGCCGCCGGTAGTCAATAAAGGCCTGGTTGAGAGGATCCCCCCAGAGATAATCGACGTCAAGGTAGAAGCCGCGGTTTTCCTTGAAGAGCAATACGCGTTCCTTGTCTGCCACGGCTTTATTCAAAAAGCGGACAGCCATATGATGCGTCAGGCGGGAGGAGAGAAAACGGTCAGGCTGGGTGGCGCCAAAGACGACCTTGACCTGTTCCCAGGTGTCGCGGTGGATGGGAGGATGCACCAGGAACAACAAGGCGCCGGCAGCAATCGCCGCTGCCTTGGCCCAGGATTTTTCACTCCAGAGCCTGCGCAACGTCCAGGCCGCCCCGAAGGAGAGCAGCGGCAGCAGGGGCAGCAGGTAGCGTATTTGCGGGGAACTGGAGAACCATATGGACAGGAAAAGAAAATACGACACGATCAGATACGCGCTTTCTTTCCATAAAAAGGAGGAGCGGATGCATTGCCTGGATTTTTTCCAAAGGAGGAAAGCGCAGGCAATAATCAGGATGCATCCGCCCAGCAGGGGAAAGCGCAGTTCGGGGCCGCCCGCGCCAAAGGCCTGCCCGCTCATGAAAAGGTCGTACGGCAGACGCAAAAATCCAATCCAGCCTTTGGCCACACCGGCAAAATTCCCGACAAATGCCGTCATTTCCCCCGCGGCCTCGCTGTTCCAGTCGCGGCCCCCAAAAAACGCATATCCCAGCGGCCAGATCGGATTGCGCCCCAAAAACCAGGCGCGCAATAGATAGGGCCAAACCGGAAGGCTTCCCCACAGGATGATGCCCGCAGACCAGTACAATTTTCTGCCCGCAGCGGCTGTCTTGTACAGCCATAAGCAAAGCAGCAGTCCCGAAGCAATCAAAGCCAGCAGGATCAATCCGTGCCATTTGGTGGCTGCCGCCAAACCGGCCATCAACGCGCTCAGGTAATACCAGCCCGGGATTTGGGAACGGTATGCCTGCAGCATGGCCAGCAGGGCCAATCCGGTGTAGGCGGCTGTGGCCAGATCAATAAACGCTGTCCCGGATTCAATGTGCACCAGATACTGCGCATAAAAAACAACGGCGCCCAGCAAGGCGGTGGTGGCGAATTTGTTTTCGCGGCCGAGGGAGTACACCGACAAGGCGGCCAAAATTCCAAAGAAAAAATGGATGAGCTTGGCGGCGGAGCCGTACGGGAAGACCAGCCCCAGCAAAAAGAGCATCTCCGTCATTTGGGGAAAGAGGTTGTGATAGATGTCCGGCCTGAAAACAAATCCGCCCTCCTGCAGGTAAATCTTGGGCAGGGCCAGATGATAGGCAATGCCGTCCCAGTCCCAGGCCGGAGTCAGCGCAGACAGCAGATTGAAAAGGAGATGCAGCGACAGAAACAAAAGTAAAAGGCGGCACCAGCGGGAGCGCATGGGCAGGGTTGCTTCAAAAATGAGGGGCGGTGGCGGCAGTAGGGCAATTAATATAAAACCAACGGCGATCCAAAGACCGGTCAAGACCGAGAGCGCGGCGTAGGAAAGCAGGTGCAGTGCACTGAGAAGAAAAACCAGATAAGATAAAATGCCCAACCCCAGCCCCAACGCCAGGGCGGATTCCGTCACTGCCTGCACGCCCTTGAGATTAAGCCTGCGCAGGAGGGAGCAGCCGACGCCCAGGCTGGCGATGACGACTGCGGCCAGCCAGATGATCTGCCCGCAAAACAGGAGTATGTGTATGACCATCATCCACTCCGTTGCACCAAGGTTTTACCAAAACGATTACCGCATGGCATCAAAAAAACGTTTTAAAAGACGGTAGAAATGCCGCGGCGAGATGATTTCCTTTAAAATATTCCAAATAATGACGGGACGCAAGTAAAATCCCAGATAGGCCCGGCGCTGCAGGTTTTTCATTTCCTTGAGGGTCATGCCTTCGGGCACATAGGCCACGTCATGGACAAAAAAACGGTCGTAATCAAATTGGGCCTGGCCGCGGCGCTTGAGCTCGCGGTAGATTTCCGACCCCGGCAAAGGCATGAAGTTGTTGAATTGGGCCCGGTCAATGTCCAGGGATTTGGCAAAACGGACGGTCGCCTCCATTTCTGATCTGCTTTCGCCGGGGATGCCGAAAAGAAAAAAACCGGTGGTCTTGATGGCGGTGCGGCGCCGGATGAGATCCAGTTTTTCCCGGATCACCTCCAGGGTGAGTTTTTTCTTGGTCAGGTCATGAATGCGCTGCGAGCCGAATTCAATGCCGACCGACAGGGAATAACAGCCGGACTGTTCCATCAATTTCAGGTTTTCCTCGGTGAGGGTATCGAGGCGGACTCCGGAAGGGCAGCTCCAGTGGATGTTGAGCCCTGCCGCAACGAGCTTTTGGCAGAATTCCTGCACCAGGTTTTTATGGGCGGTAAAATTTTCGTCTTCAATTAAAAAATCTAAAACCCCATAGTTGTCTTTGAGATGTTTTATTTCCTGAATCACATTATCCGCCGAGCGCCGCCGCGTTTTATTGGTGGTCACGGCCTTGCCCGAGCAAAAGGTGCACATACAGGGACAGCCGCGGGTGCAAATGATCGGCGCAGTGGGGAAGTGCTTGAAAAAGGCCCCGTGCGGCGCTTCGGGATAGGTGCGCGGATCCATCAATTCCCAGGCCGGAAAAGGGATCTGGTCTAAGTTGTCGGCCATCCGCACCGGATTGATCTCGATTGCATCGCGATTACGCCAAACCAGGTTGGGAACGCTTTTAAAATCAGGCGTTGGTCCGGACAGGGCGGCACACAACAGCGGGAATGCCAGTTCGGCTTCGCCCACCATGGCGAAATCCGCCTGGGGCAGTGCCGGCAGGATGCCTTCCGGGTCGCCGGAAGGATGATATCCGCCAACCAGGGTGGCTGCCCGCGGTTGGTGTTTTTTAATAATGGCCAGATGTTTTTTTGCGGGAGTCATATCAAAGGAAAACATTTGGATGGCCCAGAGGTCGAATTTATTCTTTCGCACATAATCGTCGAAATCGGCAAAAGTGAACTTTTCACGCAGGCAATGAAGAATGGAGACTTCATGCCCTGCTTTTTGCAGCACGGCGGCAATATACCCCAGTCCGAGGCTGGGCATGATGACATAGGTCCGGTTGATGGGGATCATTAATAGCACACGCATATTTCAAGCACCTGCAGAAGAGGATTGGAGAATTCCAATCATAGCCAATGGGCGTTGAATAGGCAAGAAAATTTCAGAATATGCCCGGGTAAATATAGAAGGGCAACACCATCTGCCGGGATTGAACATGAAAAAACCGATTTTAAAAAAAGAAAAATCACAAGTGTCCAAATTGGGATTGAGAAAGACACGGTAACTATTGATAAATTGGCGCCAGCAGGCAACCACCAGACTGCCGGATATATCTTTTTGCCAAGGTGGGGCG
>JAFGIQ010000301.1 GCA_016929575.1 candidate division FCPU426 bacterium | reverse complement strand
GAGTTCCTGTAAAATAGCCGTTACCTTTTTATTCTTAAAAAGAGACGCGTAATCCATTAATTTGTTGAAATCAAGCGCCTCCAGATTTTGCCAGCGATAGGATTCCAGCAAAACGTTCCGGTAATCACCTGTAATCTTGTTCCGATTCAGATAGAGAAAGTCCACGACTGCTTTTTCGGGTGTGGCCATAAAATAGGCAAGCCCGGCCTCGTCTTTTTGCTGCTTAAATCCAGTAAAGGCATTTGGCTTAAGGTGTTGATAGATAAATGTTCCATACTCGTTATGAAAGGTCATGGTTTTTTTGGTGGTAATGCTCGTGACGGCAGCTGTCCGCTCAGGAATCAGGTCATATACGGAAAGCGCATATTCCAGGCTGATATAGGAAGGGCCATACATTTCTTTGGCTAAAAACAACCGGGAAGGGCGAAGCCGGCTGTCATCCGGATTAAGCACATAGGCATCCCTGCGCAGCCGGATGACTTTGCCTTTTTTCCGCCACCGTTGCAGGTTTATTCTTAACCCAGGTGAATGAGCGGCCAGCACTTTCAGCAGCGCCCCGTTGATCACCGGATATTTTTTTACTTTTGCCCGAAAATCCGCATATTGCATATCGTTTCCATTAATATACTTTATTGTGCTATTTCAGAAACAATTATATATTGCCCCGGATTTCTCTGCAAGCAAAAAATAGGCGAAAAAAATGCCCGCGCAGCAAGTGGGTGAATGCCGCTGGCCCCACCGCGATATCCATACGTCCTTTTAAATCAACAGCTGGTCAGCCGACCGCAGGTGCGCATTGACTGTTCAGCTGCTCGCCTGCTCTGAAAATACAACAGGGGACACGTAACAAGTACCTGTCCCCTGTTTTTATGCTGGTGAATTTGAAAAAAAGGCGTGAACAGTCGATCATTTGAGCAGTAGACCGCAGGCTCGCTTTAATCTACCGGCCAGCAGTTCACTTGCTCGCCTGCTCTGTTTAAAAAAACAAGCCACCCATAGGGTGGCTTGTTTTTTTAAACTGGTAGCGGAGCAGGGACTCGAACCCCGGACACAACGGGTATGAACCGTTTGCTCTAACCAACTGAGCTACTCCGCCCAATCGCCGTCTAGCAATATTCCCGCGTCTTCCTCTGGCAACAGTGGATTTTGAGGAAATGAAAATTAACACACCCGCGGGTGAATGGCAAGCCTTTTTCCCGCCTGCTTCTATTTCCGCCACACCCAAACCTCCGGGCCGAAAACCCGTACCACCCCCTGCTCCAGGCTGGTATTGGCCACCAGGGCCCGCACATCCGCCGCTGTCAGGGACTGGTCTTGGGTACGGTAGGCGTCCTTTAAGCCCTGCGAAACCAGCCGCTGCCAAAACGTCAGCAACCAGCCGGCATCGCGCCGGACATCGCCGATAAAATACTCTCCTTCGGTCTTGAGTACGCGGGCGATTTCATTGAATTGCGCCGCGGGATTGGCCCAGGCGCGAAGCGCGCCAAAAGAAACCACCGCGTCGGCACTGCGGTCCGGCAGCTTCGCCTCCGTCAAGGAGGAACAAAAATACCTCGCCCGCTGCCGGCAGTGCCACTCCCTGGCCTGCTCCAGCGCAGCCAAGCGTTCGGCCGCCGAGTAGCCCACGCCGACGACCTCCACATGGGGATTGTCCCTGGCCAGCATCAGACCTGGCCAGACCCGGCCAGGACCGACGTCAACAACAGTTCCACCCAAAAGACGTTGCCTGATTACTTTATTCAGAACGCCATGCAGCCTGCTCATCTTTTTTTCCCTTTGTCTTTCCCTTTGATAGGAAACCCGCATCGCTGCAACCCCATCCCCCCTTCCGGGCGCACCACTTCCACGTGGTGGCCTGAGGGCACGGCCGAGGGCAGCCGCCCGGCAAGGCATTGCGTTTTTCTCCCGGACCGCTTTTTCATTGCCGGCGGAGATATCCCCCGCTGCTATGGCGCAAAATCATGTCCGCCCAGGCAACAAAGTTGTCGCAGGCGATGTGACGTGCTGTATTATACTTGCTCTTTGGCGGTTTGCAGGAATTTTTCCGCAAATTCTGTAAGCTCGGAAGGTTCAAAAGGCTTGACGACATAACCATCTGCGCGCACTTCAAAGCCGCGTTCAATATCCGCCTGGCTGCCTTTCACCGTGATTAAAATAACAGGAATATGCCTGGTTTCTTCGTTGGATTTTAAAGTGTGGCAGATTTCGTATCCGTCCAGGAGGGGCATCATGACATCCAGCAGAATCAAGTCGGGTTTCTCCTGGTAGACCTTGGCCAGGGCCTCATGCCCGGAGCACACCCCCACCACATCAAAACCGCGCAGTTTGAAGCTTTCCTCAATCAAGTCGACCATTTCTTTATGGTCGTCTACAACCAATATTTTTTCCCCTGCCATGCGGACTGCCCTTTCCGGCTGTAAAGCATTGATAAATTCTATTAATTATAGAATGTCCCCGTTAAAACGGCAATGAAAAAAACCTCTTTTTGCCTTGCCGCTTTTCGCCTTCCCTCCTTTGCCAACAGGCGAAACAGGTGGCGGAGACGCCGGGTTTGGTCTCCTGCGCTGTTTACAGGCTTCGGCTGTCTGCCGTATTTTTTTCGTCATCCTGGCGCCCCGATGAATGGGTGGGTGATCGTCACTGGCTGGCTCGCACGCACGCGGTAGCGCATCCGAGGAATGCGGTTGATCCGCCCTCTGCCTGGGGATGGTATGTCCCCTGCAGCGGCAAGGCTGTGCCATGCATCATTTGATGACAAAATCCATGCGTTCGGCCCTGGTCGCTGCCCGCAAGTGAATAATCGCTTGGCCGTGTATCTGGCAGATCCTCGACTCCGTTACTTCCAGTATTTCCGCTATCTCTTTCAGGGTCAATTCCTCATAATAATACAGGGTCAACACCAGACGCTCTTTCTCCGGCAGCCGCTCGATTAATTGGCCCAGCAGCTCCCGCGCCTCCTTGCCTGCCAATTCCGTAAACGCCCCGCCCGCAGTGCGGTCGGAGGTGTTGATGTCGGCGGCAATGACATCCCGGCGCTTTTTATCCCAGTCTTCCCAAAGTTCATCCAAGGAAACCACGGGCGGCACATAGATCTCGGACAGCATGCGTTGGAACCGCTTGGGCGACATCTTGAAATGCTTGGCCAGGTCCTGCTCGGTCACCTCGCGGTGCAGTTTGCGGCCCAATACCTCATACGCCTGCTCAAGCTCGCGGCTCTTTTGGCGGACAGACCGGGGAACCCAGTCCATGGCCCGCATTTCGTCCAAAACAGATCCCCGGATGCGGAAGAAGGCGTAGGTCGAAAATTTTCCGCCCATTTCGGGATTGAATTTTTCCACCGCGTCAATCAGGCCGATGATGCCGGCGGTCATGAGGTCGTCCATATCCAGCCATGAGCGGTTTTGCGGCAGGGGCATGCGTTCAATCGTAAAGCGCACCAGCGGCACATTGCGTTTCAGCAGCTCCTCCCTGGCGGCCATATCCCTTTTTTGGTGGTACTCTTTCCATAGGTCGTGGTAAGACATTTGCTCTGTTCTCATGTTGTCCTCCCCCTAGATGCCGAGTTCCCTCATTTTGTTAAAAAGGGTTTTATAGTTTATCTGCAACAGTCTGGCCGTCTTCACTTTATTCCAACGGGTTTCTTGCAAGACGCGACTGATTGTTTCCCTTTCCACGCGCCGCGCGACTTCCTGGCAGATTTCCTTCAGCGGGCGGATCGGGTTGTCGGATGGAATGGGTGCAGCCTGTTCCTGGATCGGCGTCTGTCGTGCCTGGAAAGTCTCGATGGGCAGATGCTGAAACTCGATGGTCTCCTGCGCCATGATCACCGCCCGCTTGATCACGTTCATCAATTCCCGCACATTGCCGGGCCAGGCATAGGTCTTTAAAAAATTCATGGCCTCGGGCGAGACCTGCTTGACGGATTTTTCGAATTGGGGGTTGAAGCGGCTGATAAAGTGCTGGACTAAAAGTTCGATGTCTTCTTGGCGTTCGCGCAAGGACGGAAGGTAGAGGGAGAATTCGTTTAAGCGATGATAAAGGTCCTCCCTGAACAATCCCTGTTGTATGGCTTTTTCGATGTCCGTGTTGGTGGCCGTGATCAGGCGCACATTGATCTCTATCTCTTTTTTACCGCCCAGCCGGTGCATGCAGCGCTCTTGCAGCACCCGCAGCAGCTTGACTTGGGTGGTCACCGGCAAGTTGCCGATTTCATCCAAAAACAGCGTTCCGCCGTGCGCCAGCTCAAAACGGCCCGGCTTATCGGTATGCGCCCCTGTAAACGCGCCCTTTTCATAACCAAAAAGTTCGGATTCAACCAGGTTTTCCGGCAGCGCGCTGCAATCAATCGATACCAGGGGTTCTTTCGCTCTCTGGCTGTGCTGATGGATGTATTCCGCGATCAATTCCTTGCCGGTCCCGCTTTCCCCGCGAATAAAGACCGTTACTTCATAAGGCGCAATGCGGTCCACCAGGTCGATGACTTTCTGCATGCTGGCGCAGGACCATATTAAGGAATCATGCTTTTTTATCTGCCGCTGCAGATTCTCCACTTCATTGATCAACTGCGTGGTATTCATGGCGTTTTTCAGCGTAATGAGCATTTCATCGATGTTTAAGGGTTTGCTGATATAATCATACGCCCCCAATTTCATGGCTTTCACCGCTGCGCTGACATTGTCAAAAGCCGACAAAATGATCACCGGCAGGGAAGGGTTCTTGCTTTTCAAGCGCTGTAACACTTCCAAGCCATCCACACCGGGAAGTTTCATATCCAGAAAAACCAAATCCGGGCTGACCGCCTCCGCCATGTCCATACCCTGCTCCCCATTAAAAGCAGTGTGTGCTTCACATCCGTTTTCACTGAGAACTTTTTTCATAATCCAGCAGATCTCCGGCTCATCATCAATCACTAAAATTTTAGGCAATGCTGGGCGGTCCATGTACACCTCTTGGCGTTCCGTGGGAGGATAATACTGCAAGATGTATACCAAGGGAACATCTCCCTGCGAAATACATTCAATTGCCTCGAAAATAAAAAGCGTTTGAAATATAAGGGTATTATGAAGGACAAAATAGATGGATTGGTGTTTTGACGGCTGGAATGAATGCAGCTGCTATTTATTATGTAAATGGTTCCATAGTATCAGCATTGTTATTCTGCATCTTCATGAAACCATTTTTTCGCGACGTCCTCGCCTGTTACCTTATAGGTATTGCTTTTTATCTGTTGTTGTATTTCTTCAACTCTATTTTTCCTGAAAATATTTGCTTTTTTACACATCTTGATTAAATGTTGGATCAGCTTCTTTTCCTTGTCATAATGCAGCATAGTAAGCCTCACTTCTTGCCTGACTCCTT
>JAFGIQ010000300.1 GCA_016929575.1 candidate division FCPU426 bacterium | reverse complement strand
CCCCATCCGCAACCAGCGCCGGAAAAAGCGCGCAGGCGAAAACAGCGCCCAGACGTGAGCAAAAGAGCCGGGGGAAGGGAATTCGTGCCAAGAAAAAAGCCGGTAGCGGCAAAGCCGGCAGGACAGCAAAAGCCTCTGGTGCCAAGACCAAGGTGGCTGTACGCGTGCGTTCGGCCGGGGGGAAACGAAAATTGCGCCCTTCGGCTTCACGGCTGAAAAAAAGGTTGTGAGGTTGAGCGCCTTCCGCCGCCGGGGAAGACCTTGCTCAAAGCATGCAGGCAGGGTATAATGCTGCAACTTCATGCCGGTATCAAGCGGCGGGGCACTGATTTTATCCCGTATGTCCGGCAGCAGA
This sequence comes from candidate division FCPU426 bacterium, assembly GCA_016929575.1. Taxonomy (GTDB): domain Bacteria; phylum Oederibacteriota; class JAAXVQ01; order JAAXVQ01; family JAUVAV01; genus JAFGIQ01. The sequence goes on along the minus strand of JAFGIQ010000300.1, from coordinate 2,791 downwards.
AGCGCCATGAGGATACGCAACCTGTGGAATAGGATATTACATGGAACTGGACACCCATCTTTCAGACAAAGACTGGATAGCTGTTTTATGGATAGGCATCACCCAGGCGGCGGCCGCGTGGTTGATGAGCTTGTTGGACGTGGTGTATGCACCGATTCCAATGTTTGCCGCCGCGGTGGTGGGTGGTTTTTTATTCAAGGGTCATCCCAAACAAGCCTCCCTGGGAGGGGCCATGGCCGGTCTTTTGGGAGGGGGGCTGGCAGAGTGGGCCTTCCATACCGTGCGCATCCAAAACCGCCTGTTGAATTGGTCGCAGATGGCGGCCAATGAGCAGTTTGGTTTGGCTGTGGCGGAAATGATTTTTTACGCTGCCTTGCTGAGCTTTTTTACGGCTTTCTTCAGTTGGGGAACCCACAAGGAAGAACCATCCGTACAACCGGAAGCGGCATTCTCCGTGCGGCCGACTGAACCCATGTATTCTCCCGCGGAAAGCGATGAGCCGGCTGTGAATATACCCCTTATCAAAGAAGATGCTGACAAAAACTCTTCGTGACAGCCAGGCATTCCCGCAGGGAAAGACATCCTGGTCAATGACATCCTGATCAGGCCAGATGGTCAAAAAAAAACTCCGGGCGCATCCCTCTCAGCATGGCATTTTGCACCTGGCCCGGCGGCTTGGCGGGCATGAAAGGGATTTTTTTCATGGCAGCAAAACTGCACTTGAGCCGCACCTCCTCAGGCCGGACCCTGGCTGCAGCCTTGTTCATACTGGCCGCCGTAGGCATGTTCCTGCTGCTGGGATGGATGCAGCGCCTGGAGTGGCTTGCCACGGACTGGATGCAGCGCCTGGCCGCAGCCGGCAAACCTCCCCACCCGGATTTTCATTTCATTGTCCTGGATCAAAAAAGCCTTGATGCTGCTGAAGCGGAATTCGGCTTATCCTGGCCTTGGCCCCGGGAAGCCTATGCGCAGGTTCTGCGTTTTTTGCGTCACGCCGGCGCCAGGCTGGTGGTGCTTGATTTTTTATTTTCCGAAGCCTCCTTGTACGGTCCCGAAGACGATCAGGTGTTGGGAGAAGCCATCCGACAGATAAAAAACGTCTATCTTCCGGTCATTACCAAGACCGCCGGCTCGGCATCCGCCCGGCAACATCTTGACCGGCTCCGCCCGGATGTTTTTCTTGGCCTTTCGCCACCCGCCCTGAAAGGGGTCCCGGTACAAGAGAGCCTTACTTTGCCGGTAGAGGTGGTTTTAAAAAACGCCGCTGGTTTGGGGGATGCGCGCTTAACCCCCGATGCCGATGGGGTGGCCCGCCGCATCCGCCCTTTCATCCGGCTGGGTGAAAAATACCTGCCCCATCTCAGCCTGGCGCCTTTGCACCTTTCGCCCGTTTCTTTACAGGCAGGCCGGCTGCGCTGGGGAGAAAAGGTCTGGCCGGTGGACGATGCCGGCAATCTGGTGGTGTGTTTTCCGGGTTTCTGGGAGACATATCCTTGCACCAGCATGATTGATGTCATTACCTCCAATGTTGCCATTGCCGAAAACCAGAAACCGGCCGTGGATCCCGGACTCTTCCGGGATAAAATTGTTGTGGTCGGAGCTGTAGCCGAAGGGCTGCTGGATTTGCGCAAAACGCCGCTTGATGCCAGTACGCCGGGATTTTTTATCGTGGCTGCCGTTTATGCGGCGGCATTGACCGGCCGGTTTTACAATGAACGCTGGCATGATGCCCTGACCTGGGCATTTTTAATTATTCTCATCGCCTTGGGGGCTGTGTGGGGTCGGCAATCCTTTGGCCGCGGGCTATTGCTGTTGGCACTGACCCTGTTTTTATATATTGGCGGGGTATTGTGGCTTTTTTGGATGCAGGCGGTTGTGTGCGCCCCGGTTTCGCCGCTTCTGGGTTGCATGCTTGCTTTTGCGGCCAGTTTGGGGATTGGATACCAACAGGAACAAAGACAGAAACGATTTATTCAAGGGGCATTTTCCCAGGTGCTCTCGCATTCGGTATTAACCAACCTCATGCGTGATCCCTCCCGGCTGCAGGCCGGGGGGGAATTGAGCGAGCTCAGCATCTATTTTTCGGATCTGGCCGGGTTTACCCAATTGGCTGAAAAAATGAACCCGCAACACCTGGTTGAAATTCTCAATATGTATTTGGGTGAAATGGTTGAAACCATTGTCGAGGAAAACGAGGGGTATGTGGACAAATTCATCGGCGATGCCGTGATGGCGTTTTGGGGCGCTCCCGTGCCAGTGCCGGACCATGCCTGGAGAGCCTGCCGGTCAGCCCTGTGCAACCAAAGAAAACTGCAGGCTCTTCAGCGCCGTCTCCAAGACGCCGGATTTCAAGAAGCGTTGCGCATGCGGATCGGCATTCACACCGGACCGGCGGTGGTGGGCATGATGGGTTCGCCGAAAAAGTTGAATTACACGGTGATCGGAGACCCTGTCAATCTGGCATCGCGTTTGGAGGGCGCCAATAAACAATTCGGCACCAGTATTCTTGCCAGCTGGGAGACTGTCGCCGGCATTCAGGACCGTATTGCCAGCCGGGAGGTGGACCGCATCCGGGTGAAAGGCAAGCAACACCCCACCCGGATTTTTGAAATCATGGGATTTGCGGATGAAACAGACGCCGCCGCTGTAGAATGGCTGGCCCTTTTTCAAAAGGGAACCGAAGCGTACTGGCAGCGTAATTTTAAAAGCGCTATTAAACTGTTTAAGGCGGTCCTGGCCGTGAAACCCCAGGACCAGCCTGCGGCTGTTTTTTTAAAACGGGCGGCAAGAT
>JAFGIQ010000299.1 GCA_016929575.1 candidate division FCPU426 bacterium | reverse complement strand
CGCTGCCGAGGCCGCCTACCCCATGGCGGCCGTCCGGCGAAGGCCCAGCCCAAACATCCGTTTGCAATCAGTTTTTCAGAGGTTTCATCATTTATACTCATTCATCCGGGAAGTATTCCCGCCTTTTACATAAGATGATAAAATCCCGGATCAAATACAGGCAGACAGCCGGTTGACATTTGCAGCCTCTTAAATATCCATAAAAAAACGTCCTTCCTGCACCACATTCACATTGAACCACTCACCAGGAAGGACGCTTTGTAAAAACCTATATAATATATGTTAATTTCTGTAAAAAGCCGCTTGATGTCTTGGCCATTTTTTTAATAATTCCGCCAGAATTTGTTCCCATTTTCTGGTGTTTTTCATAACCGCTTTTATAAAGACTCGCCGCAATTTTTCCCGCTCCACCGCGCGTATCAGGTCGAGGGAGGCTTTATTCAACAAAACGATGAGGTTTTTTTCTGTTTCTGGTCTTGGTAGCATCGTGTATCACCTTCATCTTTCGTCTATTGAAAGTATAGCATGCGCAGCGGGCGAAAACAAATTTAGTCCGAAATTTATATTCAAGAAAATACTTTAAATTAAAGGTTTTTATTGAAAAAACAGGGATGGTTTGTTTTCAAACCAATGGGGTTTTTCTCAGAAGCAACATGGAATATTCCTGAAGCGGTCCTGGACAGGGCCTTTTTGCTTGGTGGCGCCTGCGCCAGTTAGAATATACGCCCTGCGCGTGCAGGCCATGCTCCTTTTTCGCCTATTGTTTCATTTTTTTATAATAATCAATTAAACCCGCAGTGGAGGCATCATGGCCCCCTGCCGGAGCGTCGCCTTTCAGTTCGGCCACAACTGTTTTGGCCAGGACTTTTCCCAATTCCACTCCCATTTGGTCAAAAGAATTTATCTGCCAGATCACGCCCTGCGTGAAAATCTTATGCTCATACAAGGCAATCAGGGACCCAAGCGTAACAGGCGTCAGCTGTTTGAAGAATAAAACATTGGTGGGAATATTGCCCGGAAAGGTTTTGGCCCGCGCCAGCATTTTTTGTCTCTCTTCATTTATTCCCTGGGCCTGCAGTTCGTGCCGGACTTGTTCTTCGGTTTTTCCCTGCAGTAATGCTTCCGGCTGGGCGATAAAATTGGCCAGCAGGTTGACCTGGTGCTCTCCCAGCGGGTTATGCGTCTCCACCGGAGCCAGAAAATCGCAGGGAATCATCTTTGTGCCTTGATGGATAAGCTGGTAAAAGGCATGCTGGCCGTTGGTGCCGGGCTCCCCCCAAATGATCGGGCCGGTGGAATAATCCACCCATTCCCCGGCGATGCTCACGCGTTTGCCGTTGCTTTCCATGTCGCCTTGCTGCAGATATGCGGGGAAGCGGCATAAATATTGGTCATACGGCAGAATCGCCTGGGTTTCGGCTTTAAAAAAATTGTTATACCAAATGCCCAGCAAGGCCATGATGACCGGCAGGTTTTTTTCAAACGGAGCATCCTGAAAATGCCTGTCTATTGCATGGGCGCCGGCCAGCAGCTCCTCAAACCTGTCCATACCCACAGCCAGGGCGATGGCAAGGCCGATGGCCGACCAGAGCGAGTAACGCCCGCCCACCCAATCCCAGAAAGCAAACATATTCTTCGGGTCAATGCCGAATTTTCTCACTTCCTTTTCATTGGTGGACATGGCGACAAAATGTTTGGCAATGGCTTTTTCATGCCGGGCAGATGCTAAAAACCACTCCCGGGCCGTGCGCGCATTGGCCATGGTTTCCAAGGTAGTAAAAGTCTTGGAAGCAATACAAAACAAGGTGGTTTCCGCCGACACCTGCCGGAGGGTCTCGGCAATGTGCGAACCGTCCACATTGGACACAAAATGGAAGCGCAGTCCTTTTTGCACATAGGGCGTGAGCGCGTTGACAACCATCTGCGGCCCCAGATCCGAACCGCCGATGCCGATGTTGACCACATCCGTCACCGCCTTGCCGGTGTATCCCTTCCAGGCGCCCGCACGCACCGCCCCGCTGAAGTCCCGCATCTGGGCCAGCACGGCATTGACCCGGGGCATGACATCTTCGCCGTCGACCATGACGGGCTGGTTGCAGCGGTTGCGCAAAGCCACATGCAACACCGCCCGGTCTTCCGTGACATTGATTTTCTCCCCCGAAAACATGGCTGTGATTTTTTCCCGCAGGCCCGCCTGCCTGGCTAAATTCAGCAGCAGGGCCATGGTTTTTTCCGTGATCCGGTTTTTGGAGTAGTCAAACAGGAGGTCATGAAAACGCAGGGAAAACTTCTGGAAGCGCCCGGGGTCTTGGGCAAATAAATCGCGCATATGGACGTTTTTTACTTCCTGGTAATGTTTTTCCAAATCCTGCCAGGCCGGGGAAGCGGTTAATTGGGACATACTTGCTCCTTTCGGATTCAACATCATAATGTAATATGACGGTATTTACCTGACAACATTCTCCATATTGACAAGGACTTAATGGTCGTCATTCCGGCATGCCTTTAGCCGGAATCCAGACATGCCTTTTAAAAGCTCCATTTCCTGGTCCCCGGTGCTGCCCCGGAATGATTAAATCCGGGGTTCGCCGGGGTGACAATCAGCGCATCCAAACAAGATACTGTCGGGTAAATACTGTCTTTGTTAAAATATAGAATTAAGTCAATAGGCGAGGGTTTGCGGTTAAAATACTGATATCCTTGTTTTTAAAATCACTATCATGTGTAAGAAATTTTAGATTATTGGTTTTACATATCTCAATCAGGATTTGATCATTAAAATCAGGGCACATTTTTTCGAAATCATTTAATAAAACGTCAACATCCACAGAACCGAAGCAGCTGTCAATACGCTTGCAACATCTTATAATACGCCTAGTAACATCAGCTATAGATTTTGCTATCGGTTCAAAGTCCTCACTTTTTCGCCACCTTTTATAATCAGTTGTATCATTGGATATTCTGTGTTGTAACCGTGCATATCGATTGATAAATTCAGATAGAACAAGAACATCAATAAAAATGCGGCTTTTTGCAGACAATATGTCTTTAAATGCTTTTGAATATACCCCGTTATTGCTATCAGGCCTTACTTGAGGCCCATGTATATGGAACCACACATTTGTATCAATAAATATTCGATCTTCACCTGAAAATTTGTAAGTTTCTACCGAGCAAATTCTATTACTAATCATCGCCTTCCCCAATGACCTCTCGCTTTGCCCTATCAAATCGTTCCGGATCTGAAAAATATTTTTTTGCATTCTCAACCACACGCTTCAAAAGAGCCAAATCATCCGGCTCGATATTCGAGGGCGGCAAAAGGCCATCTTTAATTTGATCTTCGGTAAATTTTCCGTATAGTTGTCCTATAGCCGCATTCAAGAAGGCGGAAGTGAGACTTTCGACATTTAAAAAAGAAAGTCGAATCTTTTTGCCGTTTTCCATAAGCGTTTTAACGCGGTCAAAAACTTTTTGGCCGTCATCCGAAGCAACACAAAAAGAGCTTCCAACAATGGAATATATACCTACAACTACTTCGTCAGCCATGGTACTAAAACCTCTTTCCGATTAATTAAATACGTTTTCCGGGTTGATTTCCGAAGTCAATCCATATTTACTCTTATCAGCTGTATTTATTTCAATCGTTACTACTGTACCCGGAAAGGGGTTTTTAAGTATACTAGTTTCTTCTCTATCTGACAATTCCCAAAAACCCCTATCAGAAACAATCTGAATTTTTCCTTTATTCATTGTTATAAATTCACGTAATATTTTTAGTCCTGACCCTCCGGGTATATAACCGGCTTTTGTAGTATTATTTCCTTCAACAGCCCATTGGATGGCCTTTTCTGGCGATAAATCAAGGTCTAGTTTCTGCTTAATATTTTGACATATCCCTATCCCCAAATCAGAAATCGAAAAATCAAGGCGTTTTCTAAATGGGAAAAATTGCCCGCATGAAAAAATGCCGAGTCTTGTTTGAGAGTGAATGATAGCATTATCAAAAATTTCACAGATACTTTCAACAAACTTCTTGCGCAATTTGGGCAACATTCTTGGCAGGCCTTTTTTTGTTACCAAATCGCTTATAACATAGTCGTTAAAATATCGTATGTCTTTGGTGTCGAATCGTTTATATTCAACTGTGGTTTGAAAAGTATCAGGATTCTTCATCCAACCATAGCTGCTTAGAAAACCATTTTTGGAAAGAATATCTCCTACCTTCTTGTTTATATTGGTTATTTTAATAAAATTTGCCACGCTGGTTTGATAAAGAATAGCTCCAAAAGGCGAACACATATGTGCATCCAGCCATTGCACGTTGCCCATATCGACTTCGATTTCTTCAAACATGCAATTGTTACATCTATCATAAAATTCGACCAAACAAGAAAAACCTTGGTAATCACACTTTATGTCGCCTTTATTATCAAGCAGATTTATATTCATGCTCTTTTATTCCCACAATTTAATATAAATTTGAAAAACTGTTTTGAAGGCACTGATCTTAAGAGGTGTTCGAGGTATGGCGAAGAAAGCCTCTGCGAAAAAGACTTGTTTTTCCACTTTTTCGCAGCGGAGGCTTCCCTCCCTATGGAAGCCGTCTTTCGTAGCCATACCTCGAACACCTTCTACAGAGGACTTTTTCAGAGTTTCAATTTGTTTATCCATGGAGTATAGCAAAGGCTAGAGCACGGCGTCAATCACCCTTTATTTGCCCACCCCATCCTGATACCCACTTCGGTTTCGGCTTATGGAGCCCCCCCGGGCATGCCCGGGGTACCTCTGCTGACCTTGGCACACACTTATTTGGCAGGGCGACATCCCCGGAGCAGGTAAGAGCGGTCCAGTTGCATATGCCCTAGACAATCTCCAGGCACGGCTGGATGATCAGTTTGATGCCTTCCCCGGGAAACCGTTCCCTGATTTTTTTCACTCCGTCCCGCAAGGCGGACTCTGCCGCCGCCGGTGCGGCAAACATAAAACAATTGTTTACTCCCGGCCAGACATCGTTGTTGAGATGCGGGCCGGAGCGGCCGCCGCCTTTGATCTCGTCCCAGCGGGTGTAGGCGGTAATGTCTTCCGTTTCCAGCAGCCGGAGCACATCCGGTTCCAGGGCCACGTTGTAGGCCAGCCAGTATAGCCGCCATTCGTCTTTGCGGGCTGATGCGCGCCGGATTGATTTTGCAGCTTTTGGTTTGAGATTACGTGCAGGCATGGACATTCTCTCCTTGAAATATAGATTGATACTTCTATAAAAGGTTTTACCTTGGCTGTATTAATGGGCTTTTTGGGATTGGGTGAGACGGTGTTCAGCGAAAAAGACTTTTTTTATACTTTTTCGCTGCCAAGGCCGCCTTCCCAGTGGCGGCCGTCCGGCGAATCCCAATTCCATAAAGCCCTGTATGGGCAGCTTCTCAGGGATCTTCAATTACTACTCGGTTTTTAAGTTCCTGAAGAATGGAACAATAAAGAATAGACCGCCCTGACCGGTTCATTTATTTAAAACGGAAGGGAGGGCCTATTGTTTAGGCGCCAGCCTCATCGCTAATTTTAAATGATCTTTTCACCTTTTCTTCAAATATGGCATAAACCGTGGGAATGAACACCAGGGTCATGACCATGGAGGCGGCCAGGCCGAAGATGACAGATACAGCCATGGGCGCTTCCACTTCGCCGCCTTCTCCCAATCCCAGGGCCATGGGCAGCATTCCCAGGATGGTGGTCAGCGAGGTCATCAAGATCGGCCGCAGCCTCGTCCGGCCGGCCTCCAGCACCGCCTCTTTCAAACCCTTGCCCCGGTGCCGGAGAATATTGGTAAAATCCACCAACAAAATCCCGTTGGAAACGACAATGCCCGCCATCATGATGATGCCCAAAAAGGAAACAACCGAAAGCGTGTAGCCGCTTAAAAACAACCCCCAAATGACCCCCACAATGCCCAGCGGCACGGAAAACATGATAATGAAAGGATCCAGCAGCGACTCAAACTGCGCCACCAAGACCATGTATACCAGCAATATGGCCAGCACCAATGCAAACAGCAGGTTTTGAAAAGATTCCACCATGTCCTTGTACATGCCGGCCACGGTCACGGTAAATTCGTTTGGAACTGAAATTTCCGTTTTCAGCCTGCGCTGGATCTCCGCCGCCACATCCCCGGGCGCCCGCCCGCTGACCTGGGATGAAACCGTTATAATGCGTTCCTGATTCTTGCGGTCAATGGCGACCGGGCCGGCTCCCTCTTTTACCCGCGCCATATTGGCGACAGACACCTTGGCGCCAATTGGGCTGACCACAAAGATCCGGTCCAGATCCTGCATGCTGAAGCGGTCCTTGGCTTGATAGCGCAACAATACATTGTATTCCTGTCCTTTAACCGGATCGCGGTAAAGCGTGGCCACCTTGCCGGCCATGGCTGTCTCAATGGCCTGCGCCACCTGTGCCAGGGACAAGCCAAACTGGGCCGCCCGTTCGCGGTCGATCTCGATTTGCATTTCCGGCAGGCCTTCCTCCCGGGAAATTTCCGCATCGCGCACGCCCGGGACTTTTTCGATAGAGGCCAGGATGTTTTGCGCCAGCTCCCGGCCGGTTTCCAGGTCATATCCCTGAATCTCGACGGCAATGGGTTTGTCGCCGCTCATGCTCATGCTGTGTTGCTGGGCGAATTTGATATCAGCCCCGGGAATTTTTTGCAATTCCGGCCGCAAGGCTTCGATGACTTCGTCCGTGGTCCTGGTGCGCTTGTTGCGCGGGACCAGCTGCAGCCGCATTTGCCCGGCGTGCGATCCGCTGATGCCGCCGAAAACCGAGGCCATGGCGCCCATGCCTTGTCCTTCCACGCCCACGCGGCCGAAACTGCTTTCGATTTCCGGCACTTTTTCCCTGACGATTTTCTCCAATTGGTTCAGCACCTGCTCGCTGACTTCCAGGCGCGTGCCAATGGCTGCCTTGAAGCTTATTTCAATCTCGCCTTCATCCGAAGAGGGCATGAATTCCACTCCTACAAAAGGCAGCAGGCCAAAACTCAGCAGTGTGATTCCGGCCACGGACCAGATCACCCGCTTGCGGTGGCGCAGGGCCTGCACCAGCAGCCGCTGATAGGCATCGAGCACTTTCTCAAACCATTGATTAAACCAGGCATTGAACCGTTTGACCGCTGTCTTGGCCTTGGGCGCATCGGATTTTTCCACGCGCAAAAACTTGGTGGTCAGCACCGGGATCAGCATCAGGGCGACAAACAACGAGGCAAACAAGGAAAAACTGACGGTATAGGCCATGGGTTTGAAGATGACGCCCGCCATGCCGCTGACAAAGAAAATGGGGACAAAAACCACAATGGTGGTAAAGGTGGCGGCCATGACCGCATTGCCCACTTCCACCGCGCCCAGCAGCGAGGCCTCGCGCGGACGTTCTCCGGCCTTCATATGCCTGAAAATGTTCTCCAAAACCACAATGGCGTCATCCACCAGCCTGCCGATCCCCAGGGCCAGGCCGCCCATGGTGGCGAAGTTCAAGGTCAGCTTGCCAAAATACAGCAGGGCAAAAGTGGCGACCACGGATATGGGGATGGCCAGGGAAATAATGAACGTACTCCGCCAGTTCCCCAAAAACAGCAGGATAAGAATAACAGCCAGCACCGCGCCCTCCAGTGCCGCCCGCTCCACATTGCTGATCGAGGACTCAATAAATTCCGCCTGGTCCATGATTTTTTGTATGCTCACACCCGCGGGCATTTCCTTCGCCAGATTTTGCAGCTCCGCGCGCACCGCCTGCGCCACCTGCACGGTGTTGGAGGAGGATGCTTTTTGCACCTGGAGCAGGACCCCGGGCAAACCGTTGATTTTCACCACCGAGGTGTTCTCCCGGTAATCGTCCTCAACCTGG
>JAFGIQ010000298.1 GCA_016929575.1 candidate division FCPU426 bacterium | reverse complement strand
GGTGTGAGCACCAATTCCGCGCCAAAGGCGCTGAGAATCTGGCGCCGTTCCATGCTCATGGTGTCGGGCATGGTCAATATCAACTTATATCCCCTGACAGCGCAAACCATGGCCAAGCCAATACCTGTATTGCCGCTGGTCGGTTCCACCACGGTGCCGCCAGGTTTGAGTTCCCCGCTCTTTTCCGCCGCTGCAATCATGGCAAAGGTGATCCGGTCCTTTACACTGGAACAGGGATTAAAGGATTCCATTTTCACCAGGACTTCCGCAGGCAATCCCTGTGTGATCCTTTTCAACCTGACCAAGGGCGTGTTGCCGATCAGGTCCAGAATGGAATTGGCAATGATCATCGGATGGGTTCCTTTCCTATATTTGGTAGTTTCCCCGGCCTTGCAGCCGGTGCACTCTTTGTTTTTGCACCATTTCTGCCAAAGTGGCCCCCTGAAAAACCGCCTTGATTTTTTCATTCACCTCCAGCCAAATATTTCTGGCATAACAAAAATCCAAACGCGCGCACTCTGTATTTTGCGCCCGCAAACAATCGAGTATTTCCATCGGCCCTTCAGCCGCCTCCACAATATCCGCCAGAGTGATTGCCTGCGCAGGTTTGGCCAGTTGAAACCCGCCTTTGGCTCCGCGAAAACTCCGCACCAGGCCTGCTTTGCGCAACGAGCTGAAAATTTGAATTAGATATCTTTCCGGGATATCCTGCCGGTCAGCAATAAACGACAGTAGAATAGGCTTGTCCGATTGATTTTCAGCCATTTCCAATAAAGCTCTTAAAGCATATCTGCCCTTTGTTGATATATGCATTAATGCCCTGCCATTCTAATCATTACTATTATCATGATATTTATAATGTTTATTATAAAATTTGTCAAGCTTTTAAATATCAAATTTTCTAACTAGTTTTATAATTAGGGAAGCACATGAAAAGATCGAGGATGATGATGAATAATGATAACTACAAACTGGTATATTCCGACGTGCCGTCCAAAACTGCACCGCGCGCTTCTGGTCATGGGAAAGCTGTTTTACGTTTGGAACGCCAGGGGCGGGGCGGGAAAACAGTCACCATTATTGAACGTTTATGCCTTTCCGACGATGATTTAAAAGATCTATGTAAGTCCATGAAACAAAAATGCGGAACTGGCGGGACAGTAAAAGAACACCGTATTGAATTGCAGGGGGATTTTCGCAATCAGGTCCGCCCCTGGCTGGCTGCAAAAGGCTACAAGGTGGCAGGATAATAAAACCTGATTATTATCAGCGCTGCCTTGCCGTAAAATTGCCGTATAAGCCTTTTATCATATATCACTGAATCACATGGGGTTTACCGGTATCCAATGTTCAATATAGTATCTTCCCTTTTCCTGCCCTTTTATCTCAAAGCGTTCCCCTTCGGCACAGACAAGGCCATGTTTGCGCAAATATCTGTCAGCCGCCCGGTAAGCTTTAATGCCCGAATAGTTGCCTTTGCCTTTGACGCGGACCACCAATCGTCTTCCTGGTTTTAGTTTTTCGATGCGCACGGGTTCAGGCATTCCCCGTATCGGGTAGCCCAGGGTCAGCATATATCCGGCTTGGCAGCGAACGTCAATGGGCCGCATGCGCATAGGGCTTTGGGCATACACTGTCAGCGGTTTCCCGGGCACCCAGCCGGAGGTGTGTAAAACCTCGCCTACTTTCTGCCTGGCGTTTTCCAATCCTAAAAGACTTCCCTGGTAGTCTGACACAGCCGCTGTCACCTCCGGCAGCTCAGCCGGCGCAATGATTTCTATGCCTGTGAAGGGGCCGCTTTGCAGCAGGTAGATACTGCCGGCCAAAAACAGGGCCGCCAGTAAAACCACAGCCCCCAATACAATCACCGGCGGCCCCTCCGGACGCTCAAACAACCCCTGGTCAAGGTTGTCTTGTTCCTTGTCTTTCCAAAGCTTTTTCATTACGTCTCACCTGGTTTGCTTTTCTTACACATTTTTGCCCGTCAGGCTTAAAGATCATCAAAATGATGCCGATAAATAAAACGTTTGTCAACGTGCCATCTACCCAGGGGGGGTAATCAACGTCATGTTCACCACTGCCACATCTCATCCGTCGAAGCAAATCATTCAGAAATGGTGGCATAATTGCAGTTCCACCGCTTGCACGCTGCCTCCGGAACACACGCAGGAATGGCTCAATTTAATCAGCGAGGTTGTGCGCAACCATCGTTTATTCCTGCTTTCGCAAGATCCCGCCGAAAAGCGTTTTTATCGTAAACGCTGCATCGAAGCGCTCGTTAAATCCAGGTGGGAATTGATGTGTATTGCCATGTACGGCCTGATCCCCCAGGAACAAATCCAGGAGTTGGAAAAACTGCAAACCTCACTGGCCAAGTCTTTATAATATTTCCTCCGCTGAGCTGTTCTGTAAATAAACGGCAGTGCAAGCCTGGCCTCCAAGTCATATCGTGCTCTCCTTCTTTTACCACATGCCTTGGATGCCTTATGGCTGGTTTTAGGGGTAGCAGCCTGCACCCTCCCTGCCAGCAGCCTGTGTCATTAGTCGTTTTTATACTTGTCATACCAGTCCGGCATACGCCGGGGTGAGAAGAGGGTGATTTCCGGGCCCGGATAAAAACATTCCGGGGTGACAAAACCAGATGACGTGCAATATGATGAATTCTCCACAGAGAGAATATACTTGACCTGCCCCGCGGCCGGCCGCAGGGCGGCTGACTCAAGCCGGAAAAGGTCCCTCCTGCCAAAATTCCCGCAGCGGCCGCCTCGGCTGCGGTTGTTCCCGGACTTGCAGCTCCTTTGACAATTGATCCGCCGGACCGCGGTAGCCCAGGGCTACAATGGCCTGTGCTGTCCAGTTATCCGGAACATGGAATAGCTCCATGACTTTGGCTGCGGTAAAACCTCCCATGGCATGGGCGAAAAGGTTACGGGCCCGCGCTTCCAGGGCCATATACCCCCACGCCGTGCCGGCGTCAAAAGCATGCCAACGGTTGGGTTGCCCATTTTGCTGAAAAAGAGGGACTGACAGGACGGCGATTAAAACCGGCGCCCGCCCGGCCCAAAGCCGGTTTTGTTCAACCAGGCACTCACGCATGCGTTGCAAATCATTTTCACGCCTGGCCACGACAAACCGCCAGGGTTGCTCGTTGAAGCATGATGGCGCCCAATGCGCGGCATCCAGGACAGCCAAAAGGTCCTCCTCAGGAACGGCGGTGGGGGAAAAAGCGCGGGGCGACCACCTCCCTATAATCAGGGGCTGGATATGGTAATCATTTGCACGCGCGGCTTGTATCTCCGGTGATAATGCAAAGTCATTCATGTTCGCACCTTCCTTGCTTGGTCCGGCTCACGCCAATCCAGGTGAATCATCATGGTGTATTATGCAACGAAGTGTTTGGGGCGTCTAATAAAAAATTCCCCTTGCCCGAAACCGCCAGGGGCGGCAGGCATTTTCATCTGATATCTTTTTCCCCGGGCACATCCTCCAAAGAGGAGGTGTGGCTTCCGCCCCTTGTACCCGGTTGCAGGAAAAAGGGCGATAATTATCTCTTGCCAGCACCGCCCTCTTTTGTCATGATACACAATCATCTTCCCGGGAGGGTCGGCAATGTTTGGCAAGCCCCTGTTGGAAAAACTCTTTGACGCCGCATATATGCAGCGTTGGAACGACAAGGCCCGCCCCGTAGAATTGACGGAACTGGACAAACAAGCCCACAAAATGGTCATCGCCTATCTGCTCGGAAAACTGTCCGAGCATGAAAAGGGGTTTGACTGGGCCGAGGTCATCGAGGGTGGCATTTTTGAATTCCTCCAGCGGGTGGTGCTTACGGATCTCAAACCGCCCATTTTCCATAAAATCAAGGCCGACGCCGAAAAATACAAACGCCTGAATGCCTGGGTTTTCAGGGAGCTGCAACCGGTCATCACCCCCCTGGGCCCGGAATTTACCGGTCGTTTCCAGCGTTATTTCACGCAACCGGAGGAAAACATCAACCGCCAGACGCTCAATGCCGCCCATTTCTACGCCACCAAGTGGGAATTTGACATCATCCAAAAATCCAATCCCAACAGTTATGATATTGACGAAATCCGCGCTGATTTGGAATCCAAACAAAACAAATACCGTTCCTTGGCCAGCATTCAGCAGCTTGAATCGGACAAGCGTCTGGTGCGTTTCATCAATCTCTGCGGCGAACTGCGGTTTCAAATCCGCTGGTCCAATTTGCACCGCATTCCCAAGACCTCGGTGCTGGGCCACATGCTTTTCGTGGCCGTAACCGCCTACCTGTTTTCCCTTGCCATCGGCGCCTGCCGTAAAAGAAGCCTCAATAATTTTTTGACCGGTCTTTTTCATGACCTGCCCGAGGTGTTGACGCGCGATATCATTTCCCCGGTCAAGCGTGCGGTGGAGGGATTAAGCGATCTCATCAAGGAATATGAGGCGGAATTAATGGAGAAGGAAGTCTACAGCCTTTTGCCGGATTCCTGGCATAACGATATGCGGATGTATACCGAGCGGGAATTCGAAAACATCGTCTGGGCGGACAACCGCCGCCTGCGCCCCACCTGCGCGGAAATCAGCGCACACTACAACCAGGATGCCTTCAATCCGCGCGACGGCGAACTGGTCAAGGCCGCCGACATGCTGGCGGCTTTTATGGAGGCGCACGCCGGCATCCTCAATGGCAGCGCCAGCCAGGATCTGCACGAGGCCCGCAAAAACATCAAGTATCTCTATCAAAGCGAGATTAAAAACATCGGCGGCATAGACTTCGGCAGGTTGTATTTCGATTTCGAATGATGTTCAGTTATCGGCCGCCGGCTGTTTTAACAACGCTCATCCCAACATCGAAGATGTAAATTCCGCAGAACAGCGCGCGTAGTGGCCCAATTGTCAGCAGGTTTCCCGAGGCCTGACCAGCAGCAGGATTAAACCCGCTGCCAATGGGGGCAAGATGATCAAAACAAACAGCAATAATTGTAATTGAACATGAAAAAACCAATAAAATACAATTGCTGCCAAAACCAACAAGATGCCGCTTATCCTGGGTTTATACCAAGCCATGACGGCAAATAGGACAAGTAAAATTTCCGGCAAGGCATTGGGGAGATTGTGGACAAAACCCTTGCTGCCCGGCCCGGCTCCGGAAAACATCGCAAACAGGGTGATCAGCAGGGTCCAGAGGGAAATAAATATTCTTGCAGCCAGTAAAATCATTTTCGCCATTTTTTCATCTTGGATTGGACTGTGGAAGCCAAATCATCAGACCATGCAGCGAGTGCCTGCCTGACATTTTGGCAACAGTCTTTACGACGTGCGCAAGCGTCTGAATTGTTATTTTAAAAAGCGTTATTATAAATAATGCGGCACCGTCGGGCATCCAGACTGCCGGCGGCGTCCTTTTCCTTCCAAATAATCCATCCGGTCAGGGCTGCCGGAGATATCTTTTTGCCAAGCAGGGGCGGCAACACCCGCACGGACCCCAGGGATTTCAGCACATCCTCCAAAATGATTGAGCCGCGGAATTTTCTTTTCCGCTGCCTGGTTGGTAAAAAGATATCTCCGGCAGTATGCGCGTAATTTTGACAGCAATGACGTGGTGTAAAATTCCTACCCGCAGAATACGGATTGAGAAGGGTTCTCGTCCGGTCCTGCCATTTCTCTACTGTTCAACTGCTCTACTGTTCTTCTATTCTCCATTTTTCCGCTGAAAGCGGAAAAAT
>JAFGIQ010000297.1 GCA_016929575.1 candidate division FCPU426 bacterium | reverse complement strand
TTGCATATCTATGGGGCGGCCCTGTTATGGGGGGGGAAACTGGCAAAACTTCCGCCGGGCATCGTGCGGAATGTGACCGCGCGTCAGATGACCGAGGCGGGAGAGCCAGTCGTGCAATGCAACATCCGGCTTTCCCGGCCAACGCCGTATTTGGTTTTTAAAGATCAAAATCAAATATTGCTCGAATTTAATAATCCCGGCAGGCAGCGGCAGGTCGGGCAGCACGGCAGCCTGGGGACCAATATTTCAGTTGATCTGCAAAACGCGGATCTGCGGGCGGTTCTGCGCGCATTGGCGCAGGACGCCGGTTTTGATCTGGTCCTGACCCCGAGTCTGGAAAAAATGGAGGGTGCCGAGGCACAGGTCACCTTGTCCATCAACGGCCAACCCCTCCAGGAAGTTTTGGATTTTATCCTGCGGCCCCGGCTTATGGCTTATGCGCTCAGCGGCAATACCCTGCGGGTCGGCTTGGCTTCCGAGTTTCCCCTGGAGACCCAGGTTTTTACCCTGAAAAACCTGGAGGTGAAAAGCTCCAATCTCAAGGAATCCCTGGAGGCCGTTTTTACCGAAGAAACCAAGGGCAGGGTTGTCTTGGAACCGGCAACCAACCGGGTGATTGTCTCGGCCATTGCCAGCGATATGGCCCGGGTGCGCGAAGTGATGCGGCGCATGGATGTGGAAACACGCCTGGTAACGCGTACTTTCCCCCTCAGCTTTGCGGAGGCGGAAAAGATTTTGCCCTTGATCCAACCCATGGTGTCCTCTTTGGGGTCGGTAAAACTCAATAGCGGGGAGAATGCTTTGATAGTAAGTGACATTCCCGGCAACGTTACCCACATGGCCAGGATGATTTGCAGCTTGGATACCAAAGCGCAGCAGGTGATGATCGAGGCCCGCATTGTTGAAGTGTCACGGTCCAACCAGCAGGATCTGGGTGTGAATTGGACCGCTTTTTCCAACAATCTCAACGCCAATCCGCGTGTCACCGCCCGTTCGTCTCCTGAAGCGGTGGCTGCAGCGGGACAAATCACCCTGGGCACGCTGCAATCCGGAATCGATCTGAGCGCCACCCTGCGGGTGCTGGAATCCAAGGGCAAGGTGAATACCATTTCCAATCCGCGCATCGCCACCTTGAACAATAGAAGCGCAACCCTAACGGCCAGTCAGAACATTCCCTACCGGACCAGCACTGTCAGCAACGGAGTTGTTTCCAATGCTGTCAGCTATTTGGAATTGCCGATTACCTTGACCGTGACGCCCCAGATCACCAAGGAAGAGCAGGTGTTGCTCAATCCCATGACGCTGACCGTGACCACGGTGATAGAAGAAGGATCTCCGCCTGTCACCAGCACCCGCTCGGCTACGACCCAGATGCTGGTGGATAACGGGGAGACCATAGCCATCGGCGGCATGGTTCGGGATGAAGAAATATTCCGGGAATCCAAAGTGCCGCTCTTAGGTGACATCCCCCTCCTGGGTTTTCTTTTCAGGAGCAATGTCGCGACCAAAAACAAGGTGGAACTGGTTGTCTTTTTAACCACCCACATTTTGGAATAAAAAACACCGGTCCCGGCAAAGGGGTCGTTCCCCGGCCAGGACAAAAAGCCGCCGTGCCGTTGGGTCCCTGTGTACGCTGGGCAGCACACGGCTGGTTTTTAGATACGGCGGGATTTTTCATCCCCTCCGCAGAAAACCCCGGGGCCTGCCCGGGGAAAAATGTGGGACACGCGGCGTCGGGGATGTTGCCTGTGAAAAAAGCTGGTCCGGACAAGGTTGAAGTTGGAAGCACGGGCTTACGCCCGCGGGACCTGATGCCGCCAGGGTAAGGGAGAGCGTTTCACGCATGCTTCGTTTTCTCACAGCAGGAGAATCACACGGACAAGGGTTGACGCTGATTATCGAAGGTCTGCCGGCAGGAATGCCTTTGACTTCCCGGCCTATTAACCTGGAACTGGCGCGACGCCAGCAGGGATACGGCCGCGGACAACGGATGTTGCTGGAAAAGGATCAGGCGCAGATCACGGCTGGAACCAGGCACGGTCAGACTTTGGGTACGCCCCTGGCGCTGTTTATTCCCAATCGTGACTGGACCAACTGGCAGGATATCATGCATCCGGAAAAGAGGCCTTCCCGGCAGGGGGAAAAAGCGCTTTTTCGTCCGCGGCCGGGGCATGCTGATTTGGCAGGTGCTTTAAAATACGGCCGCAAAGACTTGCGGGATATTTTGGAACGGGCCTCCGCCCGTGAGACCGCCGCACGGGTGGCGGCCGGGGCTGTGGCCAAAATCCTCTTGCGTTGTTTCGGGCTGGAGGTGGGGTCGTGGGTTGTGCAGATAGGAGACGTGCGCCTGTCCCGTTCCGGGGAACCTCCGCAGCGGTTGTTTCGCCGGGCTTTACAGTCGGACCTGCATTGTCCGGAAGCCGCCACTGCGGCGCGCATGCGGCGTGCCATTGACCGCCGCGCGCGGGAGGGGGATACGCTGGGAGGGGTTTTTGCAGTTGCGGCCTGGGGGATGATTCCCGGCCTGGGCAGCCATGTCCATTGGGACCGGCGCCTCGACATGCGCTTGGCCGGGGCGTTGATGAGCATTCCTGCCATTAAAGGAGTGGAATTCGGTTTGGGATTTCAAAGCGCTGCTTTGCCCGGTTCTGCTGTGCATGATGTTATTATCTTTAAAAAAAGCGGCGCCAACGGCGGTTTCGGCCGCAGGACCAATCATGCCGGCGGTATCGAAGGGGGGATCAGCACGGGCAAGCCGATTCTGGCGCAGGCGGCTATGAAACCCATTGCCACCCTGCGCAAACCCTTGGCCTCGATTGACATGCGCAGCAAACGGCGTCAAACCGCAGCCTCTGAGCGCTCCGATGTGTGCGCCGTGCCGGCAGCAGCGGTGGTGGGGGAGGCCATGGTGGCCATAGAATTGGCGCGTGCCTGCCAGGAAAAATTCGGCGGGGACGCGTTGGCGGAAATGATGGACAATTGGCGGATGTATGCCCGTGGATTAGCACGGCGATGAAGGGCGTGGTTTTGGTCGGCTTTATGGGGACAGGGAAGACAGTTGTCGGCCGCTTGCTGGCGGATAGGCTTCAGGTTCCTTTGCTGGACACCGATGAATGCATTGTCAAGGCGTCCGGGAAGTCCATCACCGCCATTTTCGCAGAAGAAGGCGAACCTTGCTTCCGGAATTGGGAAACGCGTGTTTTGGAACAGTTGGCTGCGGATTCTTCGTCCGCCTGCGTGGTTGCCACCGGCGGCGGAATTGTCACCATTGCGCGCAACTGGCCGCTGTTGCGGAAATTAGGCGCGGTAATATGTCTGCAGGCCGAGCCGGAGACTATCTGGGAGAGGGTGGGCAATGCTCCGGGGCGGCCTCTGCTGGCAGGGACACGCGCTGAAGTAAAACAAAGAATAGACAAACTGCTGGCCGCACGGGAGGAAGCATATGCGCAAGCGGATTTCACCTGTGTGACGGATCGGCGTTCGCCCGAGGACATTGCCGCGGATATTGTAAAATGGCTGCAAACCCGGGCCGCTTGAAACCAGAAAGGAACAGCATCATGTTTAGAAGTTTTGCCGAACTGCTGCAACAATTAAAACACTCCAGCCGCAAGACCATTTCTGTGGCTGTCCCTGAGAGTGCGGAGATCCTGCTGGCCCTGGACCGCGCCTACCGGGAGGGAATTGTGGAGATTGCTTTGGCCGGCGATCAGGCGCGCATCGCAAAACTGCGCCGCGAGCTGAAAGTGGATTTTCCCATCAAGCATCAAGTAGACGCCGGGGATGAGAAAAACGCGGCCGAGCAGGCCGTGCAGTTTGTGGTCGAGGGGAAAGCGCAGTTTGTCATGAAAGGCAACCTTAAAACCAGCACGATTATCTCCGCTTTGCTCAATAAGGACAGCGGGCTTTTAACCGGCAAACCCATTTCCCATGTTTTTATCCTGGAGAGCAAAGTCTGCGGGCGGCTTTTGTTTGTGACGGACTCGGCCGTAAACATTGCGCCGGATCTGGCCCGGAAGGCGGCGATTCTGCAGAATGCCATTGATTTTACCAGGAAACTGGGTTATGCCAAACCCAAGGCCGCCATTCTGGCGGCCGTGGAGTATGTGAATGAAAAAATGCCGGCCACCCTGGAGGCAGCCCAATTGGTGGAAATGGCGGTTCAGGGTGTTATCAGCGGCGCGGAGGTTGCCGGCCCCCTGGCTTTGGATGATGCCCTGTCCGAATGGGTGTGCCGCGAGAAAAAAATAACCGGGCCCATACAGGGCGACGCGGATATTCTGCTGGTGCCCGACATCGAAGCAGGGAACATCCTGTCCAAGGCGCAGACTTTCATTGCCGGCGGACCTTTGGCCGGCGTGGCCGTCGGCGCCAAAGTACCCATGGTATTAAATTCGCGTGCTGACACACTGGAAAACCGGTTTTATGCCATCGCCGCCGCCTCCCTGGCCGCATCAAATTAAAGACCGACAATTCCGCCAGCACACACCCATCCGGCTGTTTTTACAGCCTGCAGCCGCACAGCGCGTGGCGCGGGGATATCCATGGGTGTTTTCCAACCAGATCACCACCTGGGAAGCCATGGTTGGTCCCGGCGAGCTGGTGGAAGTGTGCGACCGGAGGGGACGCAGCCTGGGGTATGGATATGCCAATCCGGACGTTTTTTTATGCATACGCCTCTTGTATACGACCGCAGCCGGCAGGCGCGGCGGAGGGGTGCCTGATGAAACCGCTGAGTTGATGCGCAAACTCAACCGCGCCCGGTCCCGCCGCTTGAACCTGCACCTGGATTCCGACGCCTACCGGTTGGTATGGTCCGAAGCGGACGGATTGCCCGGATTGGTTTGTGATGTCTACCGCGATGTTGTCGTGCTGCAGGCGCTGACTGCGGGCATGGAACGCCGCAAACCCCGGGTTTTGGACTGGCTGTTGCGCTCTTGCCGGCCACGCGGCGTTTACGAGCGCAGCGATGG
>JAFGIQ010000296.1 GCA_016929575.1 candidate division FCPU426 bacterium | reverse complement strand
GCCATCAATCCGCGCATGCCCGCCAGCTGCCGTATCTGCATCTTGGAGCCGCGGGCGCCGGAGTCCGCCATCATATAAATGGGATTGAATCCCTTCCGGTCCTGGGACAGCTCGCCCATCATGATTTCGGCGATGTGATCGGTGGTATGCGTCCAGATGTCGATCACCTTGTTATAACGCTCGCCATCGGTGATGACGCCCTGCTGGTACTGGCGTTCAATCGCCGCCACTTCCTTCTTCGTCTGCTCGATAATATCCGGTTTGCTGCCGGGAATTTTAATGTCATCGATGCTGACCGTGATGCCTGCCCGGGTTGCGAATTCAAAACCGACTTCCTTCATTTTGTCGAGCATTCTTACCGTCACGTATGTGCCCAGCTCCTTGTAGCTGCGCGCCACCAGATTGGTCAGCTCTTTTTTATTGAGCACCTTGTTGACATACCGGAGTTTTTCCGGAACAACCGCCTCATTGAAATAGATGCGACCGCCGGTGATGTCCATCAAGGAGCTGTTGATCCTCACCTTGATCTTGGCGTGGTAAGACAACTCGCCGGCGTCCAGGGCCACCATGACCTCTTCCGGGTTGGAAAAAATTTTCCCCTCCCCCTTGACGCCCGTCTGCTCTTTGGTAAGATAATAGCAGCCCAGTACAATATCCTGCGAGGGCACAATAATCGGCCGGCCGCTGGCTGTTGACAGAATATTATTGGTGGAGAGCATCAAGACCCGCGCCTCCAGCTGCGACTCTGTCGACAACGGCACGTGCACGGCCATCTGATCGCCGTCAAAGTCGGCGTTAAAAGCCGCGCACACCAAAGGATGGATGCGGATCGCCTTCCCTTCCACCAGCACCGGTAAAAATGCCTGGATCCCCTGCCGGTGCAGTGTGGGCGCGCGGTTTAAGAGCACGGGATGGTCTTCCAACACCTCTTCCAATATATCCCAAACCTCCGGTTTGACGCGCTCCACCATTTTCTTGGCACTCTTGATGGTGTGCACGTATCCGCGTTCCTCAAGCTTTTTAATAATGAATGGTTTGAACAATTCCAGCGCCATCTTCTTGGGCAGGCCGCATTGCCACAATTTCAGTTCCGGTCCGACCACAATCACCGAGCGGCCGGAATAATCCACGCGCTTGCCCAGCAGATTCTGACGGAAACGCCCTTGCTTGCCCTTCAGCATGTCCGACAAGGACTTCAGCGGCCGGTTGCCCGGGCCTTTCACCGCATGGCCGCGCCGGCCATTGTCAAAAAGTGCGTCCACAGCCTCCTGCAGCATGCGTTTTTCATTGCGGATGATGACATCGGGCGCCTTCAAATCAATCAGTTTTTTCAGGCGGTTGTTCCGGTTGATAACACGGCGATACAGATCGTTTAAGTCGGAAGTGGCAAAACGTCCGCCGTCGAGCGGCACCAGCGGACGCAGTTCGGGGGGAATGACGGGAATGGCTTCCAAAACCATCCATTCGGGCTTGTTGCCGGACTTGCGGAAGGACTCCACCACCTTGAGGCGCTTGACAATCTCTTTTTTCTTTTGGATGGAGGCTTTCTCCATTTCCAGGTGGAAATGCTCCGACATCTCCTCCAGACTTATTTCCTGCAGCAGATCGTAGATAGCCTCCGCCCCCATTTTTGCTTTAAAAGCATTGCCGTATTGTTCGCGGAAACCGCGGTAGTCTTCATCGGAAAGCATTTGCTTTTTGGCCAGCGGCGTGTCACCCGGATCAGTGACAATATAACTCTCGTAATAAATGACTTTTTCCAGGGCGCGCGAACCAATATTGAGCAGATAGGCAATGCGGGAAGGCACCCCTTTGAAATACCAAATGTGCGTCACCGGCGCCACCAGTTCGATGTGTCCCAGCCTTTCGCGGCGCACTTTGCTCTGGGTGATTTCCACGCCGCAGCGGTCGCACACCACTCCCTTGTAACGGATCCGTTTGTATTTGCCGCAGGAGCATTCCCAATCCTTGACCGGCCCAAAAATCCTTTCGCAAAAAAGTCCGTCCCGTTCGGGTTTGAAAGTCCTGTAGTTGATCGTCTCCGGCTTCTTGACTTCGCCGTTGGACCAGGTGCGAATCACTTCCGGCGAGGCCAATGAAATGCGAATCGCATCGAACATGCCCGCAGCCCGGGATTCGTGATACTCGCGCTCTTTCTCACGCTCCCGTTGCAGCACTGTCATTTTTTCTCCAAAGCCGCTCTCTGTTCTCATGCATCCTCCTTGGCAACCTTGCGTTTTTTCGTCTTGGTTGCCTTTTCTTCGCTTTTCACTTCCTCCTGCCCTTCCTGGTCGTTGTGCCGGCGCAACAATTCGATGTTCAAGGCCAGACTTTGGAGTTCTTTGACCAGCACATTAAAAGACTCCGGCACGCAGGATTCAGGCGCCGGTTTTCCTTTGACAATGGCCTCATAAATTTTGGTCCGTCCCGCCGTATCATCCGATTTTACCGTGAGCAGTTCCTGCAGAATTTCCGCCGCCCCATAGGCTTCCAGGGCCCAGACTTCCATTTCTCCAAAGCGCTGTCCGCCGAACTGGGCTTTGCCGCCCAGCGGCTGCTGGGTGATCAGGGAGTAGGGGCCGATGGAACGTGCGTGTATTTTGTCGTCCACCAGGTGCGCCAGCTTGAGCATATAGATGTACCCGACGGTAATCGGGCAATCGAAGGCTTCCCCATGACGGCCGTCAAAGAGGGTGGTCGTCCCGTTTTTCGGCAGTTTGGCCTGCTCCAGTATCTCTTTGATCTGCTCTTGGGTGGCCCCGTCAAAAACAGGCGAAGCGATGTACTGGTTGAGTTTGCATGCCGCCCATCCCAGATGGGTTTCAAGAATCTGTCCCAAATTCATGCGGGAAGGCACGCCTAAAGGATTGAGAATGATATCAATCGGCGTTCCGTCCGCCAAGTACGGCATGTCTTCCACGGGGACGATCTTGGAAACCACGCCTTTATTGCCGTGGCGCCCCGCCATTTTATCACCTACCGACAACTTCCTTTTTTTAGCAATCAACACCTTGACCAGTTTAATGACACCCGGGGGCAACTCGTCGCCTTTGCGGATTTTAAGTATGCGTTTTTCCTGTTCCCGGTTTATTTCCTCCTTCATTTCTTCGGCTATTTGCTTGAGGCGGAAGATGCGCTTGGCCACCTTTTCCTTTTCCGCCTGGGCATCGCCTTTTCCGCTTTTTTTGATTTCCGCGAGCGTTTCCGAGAGTTTTTTCTCCAGCTCGGCAATATCCTCGTCGCGCCGCTTGTCGACATAGCCCACCCTGCGCATGCGTTCCTTCTCGATCTTTTTTATCTGGTCGATATCACGCACACGGATTTTATCGTCGCGTTCACGCCGGGAAAAAACCTTCACTTCAATAACCTTGCCTTCCACGCCGGGCGGCACTTTCAAGGATGCGTCCCGCACGTCCCCCGACTTCTCGCCGAAAATTGCACGCAGGAGTTTTTCCTCGGGCGAAAGCTCAGTCTCTCCCTTCGGAGTCACTTTGCCCACCAGGATGTCCCCCGGGCCCACTTCGGCGCCAATGCGCACGATGCCGCTTTCATCCAAATCCTTGAGCGCTTCCTCCCCAACATTGGGAATGTCGCGGGTGATTTCCTCCTTGCCCAGTTTGGTGTCGCGCGCCTCCAGTTCGAATTCCTCCACATGGACGGAAGTAAAAAAATCGTCCTTTAACAAGCGTTCGGAAACGATGATGGCATCTTCAAAGTTGTAGCCTTGCCAGGGCATAAAAGCCACCAGGATATTCTGGCCCAAAGCCAGCTCGCCGCCGTCGGTAGCCGGTCCATCGGCGATGACCTGTCCGCGCTTGACATGCTGGCCGGGAAGCACGATGGGTTTTTGATTCACACACGTATCCTGATTGGACCTTTGGTACTTCAGGAGGTTGTAGGTATCCACATGAATCCGGCCCTCTTTTTTATCCTCCCAGGAAATAATAATTTTATCGGCCGAGACTCTTTCCACCACCCCCTCGTGCTGGGAGATGACCATCACGCCGGAATCATAGGCGGCTTTTTCCTCCATGCCCGTGCCCACAAAGGGCGCCTCGGTTCGCAGCAGGGGCACGGCCTGACGTTGCATGTTTGAGCCCATCAGGGCCCGGTTGGCGTCGTCATGCTCAAGAAAGGGAATCAAGGCGCTCGCCACGGAGACAAGCTGTTTGGGCGAAACATCCATATAATCGACGTCCTTGGGATTCACCAGCGGATAGTCGGCTTTAAAGCGTGCGGCAATCAGCGGTCCGACCAGATTGCCCTTGTCATCCACCGCCGCATTGGCCTGGGCAATGACATGGTTGTCCTCTTCGTCCGCAACCAGGTAATGAATCTCATCCGTCACCCTGCCGTTGACCACTTTCCGGTACGGAGTTTCAATAAAACCAAATTCATTGACACGGGCAAATGTGGCCAGCGAGGAGATCAAACCAATATTCGGCCCTTCCGGCGTTTCAATGGGGCAGATGCGGCCGTAGTGCGTATGATGGACGTCGCGCACTTCAAAACCGGCGCGTTCGCGGTTCAATCCGCCGGGCCCCAGGGCCGACAAACGGCGCTTATGGGTCAATTCAGCCAAAGGATTTGTCTGATCCATGAATTGTGAGAGCTGGGAGGAACCGAAAAACTCCTTTACCCCGGCGGCAACCGGCTTGGCGTTGATCAAATTACTCGGCATGCAGGTGTCTATTTCCAGGATGGACATCCTCTCCTTCACCGCCCGTTCGATGCGCGCCAGGCCGATGCGAAACTGGTTTTCCAATAATTCGCCGGAAGACCTCACGCGCCGGTTCCCCAGATGGTCGATATCGTCTTTGGCCTCCGCCTGATTGTTGAGAAGAATGAGGTGGCGGATGATTTCGACAATATCTTCCTTTTTCAGGGTGCAATGGTCCAGCGGAATGTGCAAGCCCAGTCGCTTGTTGAGCTTATATCTGCCCACACGCGAAAGGTTGTAGCGTTTGGGATTGAAAAACAGGCTTTCTAAAAGCGCCGAGGCGCTTTCCACCGTGGGAGGATCCCCGGGCCGCATCTTCCGGTATATCTCAATCAGGGCATCGTTTTTGGACCGGGTGGAATCCTTGGCCAAGGTCTTATACAGCGAAAGCGCCTCATCCGGGCCGGATTTGGCAACCGTCAGTTTTTTAATCTTGGCCTCTTCAAAGCGTTGCAACACCTCGGGCGTGATCAAGGTGTTGCACTCGGCCAGAATCTCGCCGCTGGCCTCATGCACAACGTCCTCGGTCAGGATGCGGTTGACGGCCTGTTCCTTGGCCGGAATGCTTTCCGACTCATAAAAAAGCCCGATTATTTTCTCCTGGGTGGTGTAGCCAATGGCGCGCAGCAGGGTGGTCACCAGGATCTTGCGTTTGCGGTCAATGCGCACGTATAGCAGGTCATTATTGTCAAATTCCATTTCCAGCCATGATCCCCAATAAGGGATGATGCGCGCGATCATAAAGCGCTTGCCTGTGCTCGCCGTCTTGGCCTCATCCTCGTCAAAAGAGACGCCGGGCGAGCGGTGCAATTGGGAGACAATGACGCGCTCGGCGCCGTTGATGATGAAGGTTCCCTTGGAGGTCATCAAAGGCAATTCACAGAAAAAAACTTCCTGTTCTTTGATATCCTTGATTCTCTTGATCTTGGTGTCCGGATCCTCCTCGCGCACCACCAACCGCAAGGTGACTTTTAAAGCCGCAGAATAGGTCATGTCCCGTTCGCGGCACTCTTCCTCGCTGTATTTTGGCTCGCCAAAAGTAAAACCGGCGAATTCCAGGCTGGAATTGTTGTTGAAATCATAAATGGGAAAGATGCTTTGCAGAACCGCCTGCAACCCCTGATTTTTGCGGTCCTCAGGACGAATATCCATCTGTAGAAAAT
>JAFGIQ010000295.1 GCA_016929575.1 candidate division FCPU426 bacterium | reverse complement strand
TGGTGTCCGGATTTTTACAACAGCGGCGTTTGCATACCATGGAAATCCAGTTGCCGGACGCGCTGGAATTGATCAGCAATTCCCTGCGGGCCGGATTGTCCGTGGCCCAGGCCCTGGAGGTGGCGGCCAAAGAGACGCCCCTGCCTCTTGGGCGGGAGTTTCAGGAAGTTGTCCGCGACACCCGCCTGGGTTTGTCTCCGGAGGATGCCTTGGAAAAGATGTGCAAACGCTGGCGCCACCAGGATGTGGAGCTCTTTGTCGTGGCTGCCGGCGTTTCCCTGAAAACAGGCGGGAATCTGGCGGAGGTGGCGGGCCGGATGGTTGAAACCATCAGGGAGCGTTTTCGCCTGCGGGACCGCATAGCCACGCTGACCGCGCAGGGGAAAATGTCCGGCTGGATTGTGGGTTTGTTGCCCCTGGCGCTTTTATTGTTTTTGACCCTGTTGGACCCGGATTTGATGTCCGGATTTTTTCACCATCCTTTGGGGATGGTACTGCTGGGCGCCGGGCTGGTGATGGAGCTGCTGGGCGTCTATTTTATCCGGAAAATTGTCAGCATCAAAACGTAAGAGGATACCGTCGATGTTTTTTTGGCTCATACCCGGAATCACCGGCATAGCGGTTTTTCTATTGGCCCTTTCCCTGCAAACCTGGTCTAAAAACCTGCGTTTGCGGAAGGAAGCCTTGCATGTGGTGGCTGCCGCAGATGTTGCGCACGCGCCCCGCCCCGGTTTTATGGTATTGATGCTGTCCCGGCTGCTGCCGTGGCTGGCAGGATGGCAGGCTGCGTGGATGCCCGAAACCTGGAAAACCAGGACCGAACAGCGCTTGGCGCGCCTGGCTGTATGGCCATGGCGTTTTGCCGCGGAATGGCTGGTGCTCAAGGAGCTGAGCGCCTTGGCCGGGTGGGGGGGAGCATTCTTTTTAAATGCCGGTTTTTTCCCCTCCCTGTTGCTGGGGGCAGCGGCTTTTTTTCTGCCGGATCTGTGGCTCAAAGAAAAAGAAACCGCCAGAAAAAAAGACGTCATGCGGGAGCTGCCGGATTTTCTGGATCTGCTGGCTTCCTGCCTGGAGGCAGGACTGGGTTTTGAACAGGCACTGGCGGTCATTCTGGCCAGGGACCAAAAAAGTCCGCTGCACCGGGAATTTTCAGAAGCAGCGCGCTCCATGCGGATGGGGGTTTCACGCCAGGATGCCCTGCAGGCCATGGGGGCACGCGTCGCCGATCCTGATTTCAAGACTTTTATCACCATGGTGATCCAGGCCGAAAGGCTGGGAGTCAGTGTGGCCAAAACCCTCAAGGCGCAGGCGTCGCAACTGCGCGGCAAACGTTTCCAGTCGGTTGAAAAGCAGGCGCTGGAGGCACCCGTTAAATTGCTCATTCCGCTCATTGTCTTTATTTTTCCGGTTGTTTTTATCGTGCTCTTCGGGCCCATCATCATCCGGTTTATGAAAGGCTTTTAAGATCGATGTCCATCACCCAAGACGGGTATCCCCTGGCTGATGCTTTTGTCAATCTGCCGGAAAAGGCATTGGTGGCGCAGTGTCAAGCCGGCAATCTCGAAGCATTCAATGTCTTGATCAGCCGTTATGAAAACAAAGTCCTGAATCTGACCTATCGCTATTTGCGGGACTATCACCAGGCCCTGGACGAGACCCAGGAGGTTTTCGTCAAAGTATACAAGCATATCGGTCATTTCAAAGGCCGGTCCGCGTTCGGCACCTGGCTTTATGCCGTCACCACGAATCATTGTTTTTCAGTGCTGGCCGGCCGCAAGCGCACACCGTCTGCAAACCGGGCTTTTTCCCTGGATGAGGCGCAGGCAGGCAAAATGCAGGCCCTCACCTGCGATCCCAAGGCTGAATTGCCGGACCGGCAGATGCTGGCGCGGGAACAGCACCGGGAATTGCAGTCCGCCATCGCCGAATTGCCTCCCGACCAGCAGCAGGCGATCATCCTCTGTCATTTTGAAGAGTTAACCTATGAGGAAATTGGAGAGATCATGGGTGCGCCGGTAGGCAGGATCTCCTCCTGCATTTTTCGGGCCAGGCAGAATCTGAAAAGAATACTCATGCGGAAAGAGGAGGAGCAGAAATGAACGAGCAGATGCTGGAAATGCTTTCCGCGTATATGGACGGACGGGGGACACGGGCGGAAAGGGACTATATCGCAGGACTGCTCCGGCAAGACGGGCAGCTGCGCGAGGCTTTGGCAGGCCTGCAATCCTTGAAGGAATCTTTACAGGCCGCGGCGCCCCCGGAGATCCAGGCCCCGCCCCAGCTGAGGCAGGAGGTCATGCGGCGCCTTAAGACGCCGGGGTCAGGGCCAAACCAGGGAACGCCCGGCAGCGGCGGACGGCCGTTTTTATCCGGACGGATTTTTCCCTGGCTGGTCATGGGGGGGTTACTGGCCGGTCTGATCACGGCCGTGGCGTACCGGGATGCGCAGGTGCAGCGCCGGACACCGGCAGCCGGGGGAGCCAAAATCCAGGATGACATCGAGGTCGCGGGCCAAGAGCGCAACAGCCGGCCGGATCAACCGGGTGCAGCAATGGAACTGCCTCCCTGGTCCGCCGCCCAGGAAGGGGTGGATCCGGGGAGCATTCAATCCGTTGGTTTTTCCGGCAACAAGTCCGCGGCGATACGGGAGCAAGCCGTATTAAGCGGGGACATTTATACCGGCGGAGGCCGAGCATACAATGCCAACCAGGGGAAAGCCATGAATCCCTTGGCAGGACAAGCCCTGCCGCAGATTTCCCTGGACCAGGCGGGGCAGCCAGGACGCCGCGCGTATGCATTGGAAGAGACGGGCGGATGGACTCCGCAAGGCATCCGGGAGGCCTGCCGGCAAAAGGGGCGCGAACTGCCTGTTGACCCGCAACAGCTGCTGGCCCTGGCGCAGAGATTCAACCTCAATCCCGGCCTGCTCATTGCAGCCGGTCTGTACTGCAATCCCCGCGAACTGGAAAACAACGCTGAAAAGATGAGGGGCGTGTTGCAGCGCACAGCCGGACAGGCAACCGACGAACAGTTGCGGCAGATTGTCTCTGCGCTTGCCGGCGATGATGCTGCCTGGAAAGCGTGGCGTGAATTCCTGCAGCAGCCGTAGCCGGTTTTTGTCATCATGGGCCCGCAAACGCGGGTGCAACTCCAGGCACGAAATCCGAAATCCTAAAAAACCTGTACTAAAAGGTGATAAAAACCCCTGTGGTTCGGCTATGGCAGCACGAATAATAAAGGCAGCCACCAGCGGGAGGGTGGCCTTCACGCGGCCGTATCCGGTCCGGGCGGAAAGAGGTTTTTCAGCAGCCTGCTAGCACCCGTGTTTTTCTATTTATCCTCTCTTTACGGTTATTCAACCTTAATATGCCGCCGCGAATTCCCCGGCTTCCGGCATTCGCCGGGCCTGCCCAGCGTATGCTGGGCGCATGCCCGGTCTCACTTCGTGACCTGAGAGGAATAGCATTATTGAAAAAAAGGTCCAGAGCGGGGATTTTTAATCTGAAAAAAATAAAAATAATTTAAAAGAAATTCAAATTTTACCAGTCTCAATCCTTAGCTGGCAAACAGCGCATTTCATCTTAAAAGGGGGTGTAAGTATGAAGTGGAAGCAAGGATTGGCGGTATCCAGTATGGCGGTCGTTGGTTTTTTGGTGATCGGGTTTTCAGCACCCTGTGCGGCAAAGGGCGTGCCCGGCAAGCAGCGCACCTGCACAGGAGTCATTGCCAGGATTTCAGCGGACAGCCTCATATTGGACCGGGGTAAAAAAGGGGAAGTGGCGATTCAATTGCAGCCGCAGGTCAGTGTGAGCCAGGAGAGGTTATGCAGCGCGGAGGAATTGGCGGTTGACCGGATTGTCAGTCTCAGCGGCAAAGGGCAAGGGGATGTATTCCAGGCGGTTGATATTGTACTGCTGCCAGCAGAGGCGGCCTGGCGCACGGTGAAAAAGGCGAAAAAAGGGCCGGCTTTTGGCCAAAAACCCAAGAGCACGGAATACAAGGCCAAAATCATGCAGCAGCAGCCTTTGGTGGTGATGAACCGTTACCAGCAAAAAATTTCCGTGAACCTGGCTGAAAAAGGCCTCCTGAAAAAACTGGCTCCCATGGCACTGGAGCGGTTGCAGCCCGGGATGAAAGTACAGGTGGCGTATGTGGAACAGCCAGACGCCAACCAAGCGCAGGAGATCCTGCTGCCGGTCCAATAAAAATGTAGCGGTGCCTTTGTCCGGGAGCGCTTGCAGGCCCAGCGTTCCCGGACAAGTTGAATCCTCAAGAAGGTGCTGGCGCTGTGTGGGGAGGAAGGCCTCGTTGTGAAGTATCATGATGGTCGGTTTCCTGAAAGCATCATTGGCCAATATGAATGAATGGAGGAACGCTTCCGGGTCGAGACCGGCTCAGGAAAGTGTGCTGTCGGAATACGACCGCTGAATGCGTTTGACGGCCAGAGCCCGGCCGGTGTGCACATCCGCTTCAACCAGGATGGCGTTGAGCCAGGGACGGCCAGGGGCTGGAATAAAACGGCTGGGAATTTGATGGAGAAAGCGATGGATGGCGTCCTCTTTTTGCACGCCGATGACCGAATCGCGTCCGCCGGTCATGCCCACGTCCGTGATATAGGCCGTTCCGCCCGGGAGGATCTCTTCGTCCGCGGTTTGCACATGGGTATGGGTGCCGATGACAGCGGTCGCCAAGCCGTCCAGGTAAAATCCCAGCGCCCGTTTTTCGGAGGTGACCTCGGCATGGAAATCGACGATGATGATTTTTGTTTCACGCCGCATTTCCGTGAGCAGCGCCCGGCCGCAGGTGAAAGGGTCAAGGAGGTTGTGCATATATACCCGGCCCTCAAGATTCAGCACGCCGATTTTTGGCATGCCCAGGGTGGGCTCGAAAAAAGTAAAGCCATGGCCCGGCACGCCCTGGGGATAATTGGCCGGCCGCAATAGCCGGGGATCCTTGTCCAAAATTTCCAACACCTGTTTTTTATCCCAGATATGGTTGCCGGAGGTCAGCACGTCGGCACCGAGGGCAAAAAGTTCCTCGGCCACTGCGGGTGTCAAACCAAAGCCGCCGGCTGCGTTTTCCGCATTCATGATGGTCACTGCCGGCTGGCATTCTGCTTTCAAAGCGGGCAGCAGCTGGCGGAGCGTTTTTCGTCCCGGATCCCCAATGATGTCGCCGATCAGAAGGAGTTTCATGATGGTCCTTTGTGGAAAACCTAGGGGCACGGCGCGCCGTGCCCCCACCATACAAATTATTTCGCGTATTCCACGGCCCGGGTTTCGCGAATGACCGTTACCTTGATCTGCCCGGGATATTCCAATTCTTCCTCGACTTTTTTGGCAATATCCTTGGCCAGGAGAATGGCATCCTGGTCATTGATCGAATCCTCCTTGACCAGGATGCGGAGCTCCCGGCCGGCTTGAATCGCATAGGCTTTGGAAACGCCGGTGAAGGAAAGGGAGATGTCCTCCAATTTTTTCAAGCGCTTGATGTAGGTCTCGATGTTTTCCCGCCTGGCTCCCGGGCGGGAGGCGGAGATGGCGTCTGCAGCCTGCACCAAGACTGCCTCCAGACTCTGGAATTCGATTTCACCATGATGGGCGGCGATACAGTGCACCACGGACGGCGGTTCGCTGTATTTGGTGGCCAGGTCGGCGCCGATTTGCGCATGCCCGCCTTCGATTTCATGATCGACCGCCTTGCCCAGGTCGTGCAAAAGGCCGGCCCGTTTGGCCAGATTGATGTCCGTCCGCAATTCGGCGGCCATGGCTGCCGCCAAGTGTGCAACCTCGATCGAATGCTGCAGGACATTTTGGCCGTAGCTGGTCCTGAAGCGCAACCGGCCCAGGGTGCGGATGATTTCAGGATGCAGGCCGGTCACACTGGTTTCTAGCATCGCCTGCTCGCCGGATTCTTTGATTAAAAGCTCCACTTCGCTCTTGGCCTTGGCCACCACGTCCTCGATGCGCGCCGGATGGATGCGGCCGTCGGCGAGAAGTTTCTCCAGCGAGACCCGGGCGACTTCGCGCCGGACAATGTCAAAACCGGAAATAATGACAGCCTCGGGCGTGTCGTCCACTATCAGATCCACGCCGGTGGCCTGCTCCAAGGCCCGGATGTTGCGGCCTTCGCGGCCGATGATGCGGCCTTTCATTTCCTCATTGGGGAGCTGGACCACAGAGATGGTGTTTTCAATGGTAAAATCGGAGGCATTGCGCTGGATGGCCATGGTAATGATGCGCTTGGCCTTGCGCTCGGCGTTTTCCTTGGCGTCCTCCTCGATTTGTTTTATCAGCCTGGCTCCGTCCTGGCGCGCCTCATTGGTCATGGTTTCGATCAGGAGTTTTTTGGCGTTTTCCGTCGTCATGCCGGATATTTTTTCCAGTTTTGCCTTTTGTTCATCGATCAAGGCGTCAAATTTTTGTTGCTTTTGCTGGACCTCTTTTTGCACTTGATTGAGGGAGTCATCCCGCTGTTGCAATTCCTGCTCGCGGCGGTCCAGGCTGTCGAGACGCCGCTCAAGTGTTTCTTCTTTTTGCAGCAGACGTTTTTCCAGGGTCTGCAATTCCTGGCGCCTGGTGCGGGTTTGTTCTTCAAATTCCTGTTTGTCCCGGTAGAGCTTGTCTTTGGCCTCCATTGCCAGCTCTCGGCGTTTGTTCTCGATTTCTCTTTTGGCTTCTTCCAAGATGGTATTGGCTTGTGTTTCAGCTGAGGAGAGTCTTTTCCGGGAAATAAACCAGTAAAGCACAAAACCAAGAAAAACCCCTAAAATCAACAATAATATGGAAAAGAAAGGTGAGTGCAACATGGGTAAAACGCCTCCTTGTGCGAGCCGGAGGCTGGGAAGGAAAGATAAAGAAAGATGTCAGGACGGGTGTATGCGGCTTCAAAAAACATGAAACCTGTTTGTTGAAGCCATCATTTAAAGCCGCTGAGAGATCCTTATCCCTCTGCAAAAAACGCTAAATATTCTGGTCAACCGCTTCACCCGTATATTTTTCATTTTTCCTGCGAGCACCCCGCATGAGGCGCTCGCTCCCTTCAGTCCGCTCGCAATATATATGTAATCCGATGTCTCATCGACCGGTGGGATGATTATAAGCCTAATGGAAATTACTGTCAAGATGCAAAAAAATGAAAAAAACCCGCAATGCCGTGTGAAGCAACCTTCGTCTGAACCTTTGAGTTCAGGTGGGTACTGAAGGGCTGAACTTGGATTCCACGCCAAAGGGAGGAATGCTCTTGCCAGCCGGACACAGTCCCCTGTAACTGATATGTTGGTTCCGGATTGGTTGCTTCATCACCAACATTGCAGGCAATAATAAAATAACACATTTGCGGCCGGGTGGCAAGAGCATAAGGGGTGCATGGAGAAAGGGAGAAATCAGCCCCAGTGGTGACAATTGCGCGAATACTGCCGGAGGCGTCCTTTTTCTTCCAAATAATCCATCCGGTCAGGGCTGCCGGAGGCGTCATTTTACTTTCGAATAACCCATCCGGTCAGGACCGCCGGAGATATCTTTTTGCCAAGGTGGGGCGGGAACTCGTGCACGAACCGCAGGGATTGAGCACGTCCGCCAAAAAGGTTGCAGCCGTGGACTTTCTTTACAGCTGCCTTCTTGGCAAAAAGATATCTCCGGCAGCC
>JAFGIQ010000294.1 GCA_016929575.1 candidate division FCPU426 bacterium | reverse complement strand
TGACGGAACATACGGTGCCGATGCCCACGCAGTCTGGCGGGACCTCTGAGCCCCCCACCCGCGCCGCCGGCGGAAAAACCGCCAGCATCTGGCCCATGGTGTATCCGGCTTTGAACACTTTTTGCATCAAGGGAATAACCGTGTGCAGCCTGGCAATCGGCAGCATGCTGATGTTGATTATCACTGTCCCGCTTGGGTTGGCAAGATTAAAAGTCATGTTGTACGCCAGTTGGTCGATCCTGGCGGCCATGATGCCGACTTTTTCAAATGTTTTTTGCGCCGCGAGCTCTCCCCTGCCCGAGTCCGTGATAGACCGGCCGCGCTTGCCCTGATTGCGGGTCAGTCCCTGCCGGTCCAATTCCTGCAGATACAATCGAATCGTGCGGCCGCTCAGTTCATATCCCATTTCCTGCAATTGCCGGGTGATCTTCGCGCTGGTTAATGATTTGTCCGCATCCTGCAGCACCTTGAGAATGGCCTGCTTTTTCTTTTCGATTTTTTCACTCATGCTCATGAATATATAAAACCGCGTCTTTGCTGTCAACCCATTTATTGGCAATTTTGCCAATAAATGGGTTCTTGGCTTCCACTCCCGTCAAAGGCCACCTCAAATCCTGTGCAATCAAACGCAAATTCACTTTGCGGCAGATTCGGTTTTAGAGGATTTTTGCCATACAATAATTATATGGCAAAAATGCCAGTTATTGGGCTTTTCTTTTTTATGGATCAGCTTCATCATTTTTTAGTATTTGAAGATTGACAATTTCATCAACGTTTGCAAAAATTGGCAACCTATTGCCAATTCAACAAACAATAAATCAATGAGAGGAGCAAGACGGAATGGAGTACATTCACACTGTAATGGAAACAGTAAAAAAACGCAATGCAGGTGAGACTGAATTTTACCAGGCCGTGGAGGAAGTGCTGGAATCTTTAAAGCCCGCCATTGCCAAACATCCGGAGTTCCAGCAAGCCGGTCTCCTGGAAAGAATCGTCGAGCCCGAACGCCAGATTATTTTCAGAGTGCCGTGGCTGGACGACCAGGGAAAAGTCCAGGTGCAGCGCGGTTTCCGCATTCAATTCAATTCCGCTCTGGGCCCCTATAAGGGAGGCATCCGCTTTCATCCCTCCGTCTATGTCGGCATCATCAAGTTTCTCGGTTTTGAGCAAATATTTAAAAATTCCCTCACCGGCTTGATGATGGGCGGCGGCAAAGGCGGCTCGGATTTCGATCCCAAGGGCAAATCAGACAATGAAGTCATGCGCTTCTGCCAGAGTTTCATGACTGAATTGGCGAAGCATATCGGCGCGGACACAGACGTGCCCGCAGGCGACATTGGTGTCGGCGGCCGTGAAATCGGCTACATGTTCGGGCAGTACAAGCGTCTGCGCAATGAATTCACGGGCGTGCTGACAGGCAAGGGACTGACGTACGGCGGCTCCCTGGTGCGCACGGAAGCCACCGGGTACGGCTGCGTATATTTCACCCAGGAAATGCTCAAAGACCGCGGCACCTCTTTTGAAGGAAAAACCGTGGTGGTTTCCGGTTCCGGCAATGTGGCCATCTATGCGCACGAAAAAGCCACGCAACTGGGGGCCAAAGTGGTGGCCATGTCCGACTCCAACGGATATATCCATGACCCCCAGGGCATCAATCTGGACACGGTTAAGCAGCTCAAGGAAGTGGAAAGAAAGCGCATCAAGGAATACGTCCACACGCACAAAAACGCCAAATACACGGACGGCTGCGCGGGTATTTGGAATGTGAAGTGCGATGTGGCCCTGCCCTGCGCCACGCAAAACGAGCTGGACGAGGAAGGGGCCAAAATCCTCATTCAAAACGGCTGCATTGCCGTTGCCGAAGGCGCCAATATGCCCTCCACGCCGGGCGCAATCAAACTCTTCCTCAACAACAAAATTTCCTTTGGCCCCGGCAAAGCGGCCAATGCCGGCGGGGTTGCAACCAGCGGTCTGGAAATGGCGCAAAATTCGCAACGCGAAAGCTGGACCTTTGAGGAAACAGACAACAAGCTGCTCCGCATTATGGGCAACATCTATGCCGCATCCAAGAATGCGGCCGAGGAATACGGCTTTCCCAACAATTTGGTGGTGGGCGCGAATATCGCCGGTTTCCTGAAAGTCGCCAATGCCATGATGGCACACGGCGTGGTTTAAGCCAACGCTTTTTTCCGTGCCGGCTGTCGCACCGGCGCCCCGGGCTTTTCAGGGCGCCGGTGCTTCTGTGCCGCCGTGCGGTCAGGAGCAGGCCGGCTTTCTCGCCTCGCACGACAGCCGGGTGCTTGCTGCCGCAAAACCTGAAACCGCTTAATCACTATATCCAAAAGGAATCATGGTGCCCATGTTAAAAAGCGCAACCACCGGTGTAGCAGGCCTGGATGAAGTGCTCCAGGGCCTCAGGCTGGGTGATAATGTCGTATGGCAAATCGACCACGTCGAGGATTACCGGAATTTCATCCGGCCCTTCGTCGCCCGGGCCCTCGAGGACAAAAAAACCATTTTATACATGCGTTTTGCCAAGCATGCGCCCCTGCTCACCGAGCCCGGCATCCAGCTTTGCCAGCTTGATGCTTATCAGGGTTTTGAAACTTTTACGCGGGAAATCCACCGGATCATCACCCGTGCCGGCCACGGCGCCTTCTATGTTTTCGACTGCCTCTCGGATCTGCTCTCCGCCTGGGCCACGGACCAGATGATCGGGAATTTCTTCATGGTGACGTGTCCCTATCTCTTTGAATTGGATACGATTGCCTATTTTTCCATCGAACGCGGCCGTCACTCCTCAAAAACCGTCGCCCGCATCCGTGAAACCACCCAGCTCCTGCTGGACGTGTACAATTGCGACGGTAACAACTACCTGCACCCGCTGAAGGTCTGGAACCGGTATTCTCCAACCATGTTTCTGCCCCACATGCAACAGGGGCCGTTGTGGCTGCCCATAACCAGCAGCATGGATACCAGCCGGCTTTTCACCCACATTTGCACCACCTCCCTGGAGAACACCAGGCGTCAGCTCGATTACTGGGATCTGCTTTTCCTGGAAGTAGAGGAGATGGTCCGGACCCGGACGCCGCCCGGACAGCGGGGCAAAATGCTCGATCGTCTGTGCCGCCTTATCCTCGGGAACGAAGACAGAATGCTTTCCCTGTGCCTGCAATATTTCACCCTCGAAGATTTTCTGGCTCTCAAATCCCGCCTGATCGGGACCGGATTCGTCGGCGGCAAGGCCGCGGGCATGCTGCTGGCCCGCAACATCCTGCTTTCGGAGCAGGCGTCGGCCTGGGATAATTTTTTTGAGCCCCACGATTCCTTCTTCATCGGTTCGGACGTCTACTATTCGTATATCGTGCAGAATGGTTTCTGGAAGACCTGGATGGAACAAAAAACCCCGGAAGGATATTTCGCGGCCTCAAAGCCGTTGCAAAAAAAGCTGCTGGCCGGAAAATTTCCCGACGAGATCACCGACGCCTTTCAACGGGTCATTGAATACTTCGGCCAATCGCCGATCATCGTGCGCTCCAGCAGCCTGCTCGAAGACAGTTTCGGCAATGCCTTTGCCGGGAAGTACGAGAGCCTGTTTTTGGTCAACCAAGGCACGCCCGAAGAACGCTTCGACCGTTTCCTGGAAGCGGTCCAGAATATCTACGCCAGCACCATGAACGAGGACGCGCTCATTTATCGCCAGCAGCGCGGTCTGGATCAGGCGGATGAGCAGATGGCCCTCCTGGTGCAGAGGGTCTCCGGCTCCTACCGGCAGAAATATTTTTTTCCTTTTTGCGCGGGGGTGGGCGTCTCCTACAACACCTTTGTCTGGAACAAAGAGCTAAGCCCCCAGGCCGGCATGCTGCGGCTGGTTTTCGGCCTGGGAACGCGCGCGGTCAACCGTACGGAGGGTGATTATTCGCGCATTGTCGCCTTGGACGCCCCGCATCTGCGCGTCTTCACCGCCCTCAAGGAGGCCAGGGAATTCACCCAGCGCGAAGTGGATGTGCTGGATGTGGAAAACAATGCGCCGCTCACCCTGCCCCTGTCCCGGCTTACGGATGAGGTCCCGGACCTGCCCTTGCCGCTCATCGGCATCCGGGACCACGAACTCACCGCCAGGTTGCAGGCGCAGGGAGGCAAAAACACCGAAGCCTGGATCCTTACCTTCGACGCGCTTTTATCCCGGCCGCCGTTTTTGTCCCTGATGCAGGACATGCTCAAAACTCTGGAAAAGGTTTATCACTATCCGGTGGATGTCGAGTTTACGGTCAATTTCACCCAGGATGACCAGCTTAAGCTCAATCTGCTGCAATGCCGCCCTCTGCAGACCAAAGGCCTGGGTGCAAATGTGACCATCCCCGACACCATTATGCCGGAGCAGGTGGTGTTCTCCAGCGAGGGCAATTTTGCCGGCGGCAACCTCGCCCAGCCCATCCGGCGTGTCATCACCGTTGATCCCGAGGGATATACCGGGCTTACGATTTCGGAAAAATACACCATCGCCCGGCTGGTGGGAAAACTGAACCGTCTGATTCCGTCTGCCGAGGAAATGCCCACCCTGCTGCTGGGCCCCGGGCGGTGGGGCACATCCACGCCCACGCTGGGGATCCCGGTCAGTTTTTCCGAAATCAACCGCATCACCGTGCTGGGGGAGATGGCGTTTGCCAGCGGCAATCTGATGCCCGAACTTTCCTTTGGCACCCATTTCTTCCAAGACCTGGTTGAAACCGGCATTTTTTACCTGGCCCTCTACCCGGAGCTGCCGGGGGTGGTTTTCCGGCTGGACCGTCTGGCCCGGTTGCCCAATCGCCTTCCCGAACTGCTCCCGGAGCATGCACAGGTAGCGTCAGTCATCGGTGTATACGATACTGCGGAGACCGGCCTGCAAGTGCTGGCCGACATCGTCTCCCAAAAGCTTGTGTGCTTCATGTCCGAATCCGGGCCTTAAGATATTGACGGCCACCGGGCTGTCTGTTAATATATGGGCCGTTTTTCAAACATATTGGGCTTTGCCCGGCTTTACGACCACGCTTTATAGGCCGCCGGGCGTTTAAAACTCCCGGATACCGGCCTGTCTCAATGCATAATTCGGCACATCCCGTGCAGCGATCCGAATGTTTCCGGAATTGCGCCGCGCGGACTAAAAATATTCCAGAAACGAGGTCCCTTGCCTTGTATCCCATTATTTCCAAACAACTGCTGGCTCCCCAAGTCTGGCGTTACACCGTCAAGGCGCCGGAAATAGCGCGTGAGCGCCAAGCCGGCAATTTTATCATCTTAAGACCCAGGGAGGGCAGCGAACGCATCCCCTTAACCATTGTCTCCTCCGACACGAACACAGGAACCATTGACATCATTTTTCAGGTCGTGGGCGCAACCACCCTGGACCTGGCAGAGGCGGACAATATTCTGGATGTCGTCGGCCCCCTGGGCCATCCCACGCATATCGAAAATTTCGGCCGGGTCGCGGTCGTGGGCGGAGGCGTCGGCATTGCACCGCTGCTCCCCATCGCCGAGGCCCTGAAAAAGGCCGGCAACAGCCTGACCACCATTCTCGGCGCCCGGTCAAAAAATTTCCTGATTTTGGAGGAAGAACTGGCTTTGATCAGCGACCGGATGATCATCACCACGGACGACGGCTCCAAGGGCGAAAAAGGCCTGGTGACAGCCGCCCTCAAACCCCTGCTCGACGCCCAGGCGCTTGATTTTGTCCTGGCCATCGGGCCGGTGGTGATGATGAAGGCAGTGGCCGGCCTCACCCGGCCTTACCAGGTGAAAACCATGGTCAGTTTGAATCCCCTGATGATTGACGGCACTGGCATGTGCGGCGTCTGCCGCTGCAAAGTGGACGGCAAAACGCAGTTTGCCTGTGTGGACGGGCCGGAATTCGACGGCCACAAGGTGGATTTCGACAGTTTACAGCGCCGGCTTGCCATGTACCAAGCCGAGGAAAAAATCCGCAGAGACAGAAGGAATTGAAGCCATGCCCCTTAACCTAAACCGCATTGCCATGCCCGAACAGGAGCCCGCCGAGCGGCGGCACAATTTCAAGGAAGTCAATCTGGGACTCACCCTGGAATTGGCGCGCCAGGAGGCAGGCCGCTGCCTGATGTGCAAAAAACCCACCTGCATCGACGGGTGCCCTGTGCGCGTAAACATACCCCATTTCATCCAGGCCCTTCTGGGCAACGATGTCCGGGAGGCGGCCCAGCGCATCCGGGTGGACAATTCCCTGCCCGCCATCTGCGGCCGGGTCTGCCCGCAGGAAGTCCAGTGCGAGGAAAAATGCGTGCTGAATAAAAAAGGCGCCCCCATTGCCATTGGGGCCCTGGAGCGTTTTGTGGGTGATTATGCCATTCGCGAATGCCTGCAAACCGAGTGCGCTTTCAAGGAAAACAACATCCGGGTGGCCGTGGTGGGCAGCGGCCCCTCGGGCTTGACCTGCGCCGGAGAACTGCGCAAACTCGGATACACGGTCACGGTGTTTGAAGCCCTGCACGAGTTGGGCGGCGTCCTGACCTACGGCATTCCCGAATTCCGCCTTCCCAAGGAAACCGTGGTCAAACCCGAGATCGAGACCCTGTCCTCCATGGGCGTGGAGTTCAAAACCAATCATCTCATCGGCAAAACCATCCTGCTTCCTGCGTTGCTGGAGAAAGGCAATTACGCGGCGGTATATGTCGCCTCAGGCGCAGGCTATCCGCAGTTCATGCAGATTCCGGGCGAGGATTTGAATTTTGTTTATTCCGCCAACGAATTTTTAACCCGCATGAACCTGATGCGGTCATACCAGGGCGAAGCGGCGGCCACCCCGATTTTTACCGGCAAACGCGTCGCGGTCATCGGCGGCGGCAATACGGCCATGGATGCGGCCCGCTGCGCCTTGCGCATGCCGGGCGTGGAAAAAGTTTCCCTCATCTACCGCAGATCCGAAGTCGAAATGCCGGCCCGGGTCGAGGAGGTAAAGCACGCGCGGGAAGAAGGCATTGATTTCCAGTTTTTAACCGCCCCGGTCGAGTATCTG
>JAFGIQ010000293.1 GCA_016929575.1 candidate division FCPU426 bacterium | reverse complement strand
CCCCTCCTGTGCACGCCGGCAGTATGACCGCCCCGGCAGAAAAGCACGACGAGAGGGAGTGGCGTCGCAGCGGGTGTCGCACCCTCCCGTCTGCCGGGCGAAAAAGAGGGGGACGCTTACGTCTTTTCCGCCAAGACAGTTTTGGTTTCCCCGCAGCCGGGCGCCTTCCCCAAGGCCCCTCCAGCACATGGCGGGTGCCAGCCGCTTTGCTGCTTAACCCTGACTGTTCCAGACTGCAGCCTTTCTTGTAATAAGCGCAACCGCTGGGCGGCAGGCGGATTCGCCCGGTCAACCGGATAAGCGGCCAACAATTCAAAATCCGCCGGATAAAAAAATGCACGCTGAGGCCTGTGGTTTTTTGTCCTGAAATACGCCCCTGCGCTGATATGGCCTCGCTGCATCCACGGACTAACATCCTTCCTTGGCGTGTTTGCAGTATAAAAAGGAAAGGCCCGGCGCGAGGCAGAAAAATGACCTGCGCGCCGGGCCTTCATGTGATCACGGAAAATCCTGCCCGCCAAAAATGACAGAAAAGCCCTGCCCAGAGCGGCCAGGTAATGGCCCAGTTCGGCTTTCAGGTTTTTGAAAGCATGCATGGGGTCTTCGCCCTTGCGGGCTGTGGAAGCGATATAAATAGCGTAGAATGTCGGATCTGAATTGCCGAAAAACATCTGGACCCCTCCTCTTTCCTGTCCGCTTTTGAAAAAAGGATCCGCCTGGTCTGCGTGAAGCAAACAACTCAAAATCCACTTTTTCAAAAAGCGAACAAATAGCGAAATATTAGCTAAAAAATTTTTCTCACTGCTGTCTATAGCAATATGTTTATCATTTGTTCGCCTTTATGTCAAGAATATTTTCGCTTTTTTTTTGCTTTTTTCGTCTTGTGCCGAAAATACGTCAACCACAAACCTTCTGTCCTTTGCAACTGTCTGTGTGTTTTACTTCCCCATGGCAATGAAAAGCCCCGGGATTTTTCCCGGGGCTTCTTTAAGCCTGTTGTTGCAAAAAACCGGTTTCTTACTTGATGTCGATTTCCTTGGGTTTGGACTGTTCGCTTTTCGCAATGCTAAGATGCAGAATGCCGTTTTTATATTCAGCGGCTATTTTATTTTTATCCGCCGTATACGGCAGAGTAAAGCTGCGTGAAAAGGTTCCATAACAGCGTTCACAGACTTTGTAATCATCGCCTTCTGCATCCTGCAATGCTTTTTTCTCGCCTTCAATGGTCAAGACATTGTCATCGAGCTTGAGCTTCACGTCTTTTTTATCCACGCCCGGCAACTCCACTTCCATTTCATAGGAATCTTTTTTTTCGACGATTTCCACGGCCGGCAGCCATCCGTCGCCCTTGCTTGCACCCCCCCACATGTAATCTCCCAGCAAATTGCTCATTTCCCTTTCAAACCCTCTTAATGTTCTGTACGGACTCCATCTTACCAAGGTCATGTTCATTTACCTCCTTTTTTATTTTTGCCTTGCCATACTATTGATTAGCAGTTTTTATGCCAATCGCGCCCGCTTTTGGTTCCTCCCTTTATCGGCCTCTTTCAATGGCTTTTCCTCCATCCTCCATTGAATATATTTTTTATTCGTTTTGTGAAAGTGTTTTTGGCTTTGCATAATAAAACACTGAAATGTTTCATCCTAATACATGCTGGTCCAATTGACGTTGAATGAATCCCCGCACGCCACAGACTGGATTTCGTTGAGGTTGGTAAAGCACTGGCAGGCCTTTTCATCGCGCCCGCTTTTTTTAGCCATTTTTTTCTTCA
This sequence comes from candidate division FCPU426 bacterium, assembly GCA_016929575.1. Lineage (GTDB taxonomy): Bacteria > Oederibacteriota > JAAXVQ01 > JAAXVQ01 > JAUVAV01 > JAFGIQ01. The sequence goes on along the minus strand of JAFGIQ010000293.1, from coordinate 2,258 downwards.
TTTTTTACTCATTCCTTGTTATAAGAAGAGCCGGTACTCCGCCTGCTGCGGGGAAACAGAAAAAGGGGGTGTATGTATGCGAACATTCTTGGCTGTATGTGTCATGCTTGTCATCGGAGGCTTTGGCATTCCTGCCAATCTGGGAGCTGAATCCCAAGGCAGCGAAACCCAGGCCGTGGGTTGTGAAACCAAGGCCGCTGCCCCGGCTGCTGCAGTCAGTAAAACCAAGGAAACAAAAACATCCTCCACCGAAACCGCTCCGGCGCCGGTGAAAAACCAGCCCATTTCCCAGCAACCCGAGACCTCTGCCCCGGCTGCTGCAGCCGAAACCAACCTGGAAGTGGTTGAAATCGCCATTGCCCAAGGCATAGAAAACCGCGAACCTGTCCAGGTGGCCGACAAATTCCCCGCCGGTGTGGAAAGGCTCTATTGTTATACAAAAATTGAAGGGGGCAAAGAGGGGAACAGTATTACGCACCGCTGGAAAAAAGGCGATGATGTACTGGCCGAAATATCCCTGAATGTCAGCGGCTCCCCTTGGCGCACGTACAGCTCCAAAGCCATTATGCAGGAATGGACCGGCACTTGGAGTGTGGAGATTCTGCAAAACAACGTGGTCTTGATAAGCAAGGAATTCACCATCGAGTAACCCTGCATTTGCCCAATCCCGCCGGCAGCTTGCGCGCCGGCGGGAGATGTTTATTATCCGGCCTTCAAGCCGCCGGGGAGCATATGGATGAAGTCATATTTGGAGTTGGTGGAAAAAGTCCTGACCGAGGGCAAAATAAAAAACAACCGGACCGGCGTGCCTGCCCTGACAATCGCCGGCGCCATGCTGCAACATGACCTGCAGTCCGGCTTCCCCCTGCTTACCACCAAGAAAATGGCCTTCAAAGCCATCCGCGTAGAATTGGAATTTTTCATTAAAGGGCTTACCGACAAAGCCTGGCTCAAGGAAAGGGGTTGCCATATCTGGGATGAATGGTGCTCCCCTGATCATGTCCCCGCTGGCATATCTGAAGCAGAACGCAAGCGCATACAGCTGGCAGAGAATGACTTGGGTCCCATCTACGGCTTCCAATGGCGGCATTTCGGAAAATCCGCTGGTATTCCGGAGGGCGTGGACCAGCTGCAAACCGTGGTGGAGACTTTAAAGACCAATCCCTCGGACCGCCGCCTGCTGGTTTCGGCCTGGAATCCGCTGGCACTGCCGCACCAGGCGCTGCCCCCCTGTCATGTGTTGTTTCACCTGGTCGTCATCGAAAATAAATTGAACCTTGCCTGGTTTCAACGGAGCTGCGACTTGATGCTTGGTATCCCCTTTAATCTTGCCTCGTACTCGGTTTTGCTGCATCTGCTGGCCAAAGAGGCAAAGCTGGAAGAGGGGTTGATCACCGGCATGCTCAGCGACGTGCATATATATGAAGACCACCTCGCGGGCGCCAAGCAACAGCTGCAGCGGCAGCCTCTTCCCCTGCCCAGAATTGAAACCCAAGGGTTCACTTCCATTTTTGACTGGCAATACGACCAGACGGCTTTGCGTGATTATGTGTCCCATCCCAAAATCGAATTTCCCATCGCGGTCTAGCCATGGCCTTTACCATCGTTGTCGCCACAGATCAAAAAAGAGGCATTGGCTCAAGCCAGCGTCTGCCTTGGCGTCTCGTCGAGGATATGCGCTGGTTCCGTGAAATCACCGTGGGCAAGAATCCCTCCCGGGAAAACGTTGTCATCATGGGACGCCGGACCTGGGATTCCCTGCCGGAAAAATTCCGTCCTTTGCCGCACCGTAAAAACATCGTCATCACGCGGTATCCGGAAAAATGCCATGCGCCTCATACCGTGTCCGGTTTTTCCGCAGCCCTGCGCTTGGCCTATTCCTTGGGCGGGAAAGTTTTTGTCATCGGCGGCGGCAGCATCTATGCGGCCGCTTTGCGGCATCCGGAATGTGAAGAATTAATAGTAACGGAAATAGACCATGATTTTGCCTGCGACTGCTTTTTTCCTGATTATTCCGGTTTCAGCAAGCATTGCACTTTGGCCACTGCAGAGGAAAACGGTTTATCTTTCCGCCTCTGTGTGTACCGCCGCGGCGGGGGGGCGGCAGCCCCGGCAGCATAATGCCGGTCCAGCCAGCGTATTAATTTGTCGGAATTCATGTGCACATTGCCAATACGGGGAGGACCGTTGATTTCCTCCTGCCTGGACCTGGTCCGCAACAGCGCCGCCGCGTCCGGGCCATCCGGCACCTCCATCTT
>JAFGIQ010000292.1 GCA_016929575.1 candidate division FCPU426 bacterium | reverse complement strand
GTATGCTGCAACACGCGTGGATCATCCCACTGCTGCCTCTGCTCGCGGCCGCCCTGGTGGCTTTGCTGGGCCGCCGGGGGCTCAAAATAGCCGGCTACTGCACATCGGCTGCGGTTTTCTTTTCCCTCATCATCTCCCTCAGGCTCTTGTCCGCCATGCTGGCCAAACCCGTGGTCAGGGAGTTTTCCCACCCCTGGCTCCATTTGGCCGGCAATCTCAACATCACCGCGGGAATGCTCCTGGATCCCTTGGCGGTTGTCATGCTGGTGATGGTGACATTTATATCCCTGATGGTGCAGATTTATTCCCTCAGCTACATGGCGGAAGACGAGGGTCAGGTCCGGTATTTTTCGTTTATGTCCCTTTTTACCTTTTCCATGCTGGGCTTGGTGCTGGCCGACAATTTGATTTTGATGTACATGTTCTGGGAACTCGTGGGGTTGTCTTCCTATTTATTGATCGGTTTCTGGTATTACAAGCCCGCCGCGGCCGCGGCCGGGAAAAAGGCTTTTGTGGTGACGCGTTTTGGGGATTTGGGATTTCTCCTCGGCATACTGATGCTGGGATATTTTTTCAATACCTTCAATATTTTGGAAATCGGAAATGCCGCCCAAACCGGCAAGCTCACCGGCGGGCTGGGAACAACCATTGCACTCCTGTTGTTTGCCGGAGCCGTAGGGAAAAGCGCACAATTTCCCCTCCATGTCTGGTTGCCTGATGCCATGGAAGGGCCCACCCCGGTCTCGGCCCTGATTCACGCGGCCACCATGGTGGCCGCCGGGGTTTTTCTGGTAGCCCGCATTTTTCCGGTTTTCGCTGCTTCCGAAACCGCCTTGAACGTGGTGGCGTATTTGGGAGGATTCACGGCTTTTTTTGCGGCTTCGATAGCGTGTGTACAGGACGACATCAAACGCATTCTGGCCTATTCCACGGTTTCACAGTTGGGGTACATGATGATGGCATTGGGATGCGGGGGATATTTTGCCGGAACCTTCCACCTGCTCACCCATGCCGCCTTTAAGGCCCTGCTTTTCCTGGCAGCAGGATCTGTCATTCATGCTGTGCATACCAATACCATCTGGAATATGGGGGGGTTGTTCAAGCGCATGTGGATTACCGGCTTGACCATGCTGGTGGCGGCCTTGGCTTTATCCGGATTTTTTCCTTTTGCCGGGTTTTTCAGCAAAGATGCCGTCTTGTTTGCCGCGACAGACTCCGGCCGCATGGACTTGCTGGTGGTGGGTATTCTTACCGCCTTTTTGACCAGTTTCTATATTTTCAGGATGTTTTTCATTGTCTTTACCGGAAAACCCGCATCAGGCCACAGCAGCGAAGAATCCCCGCCGATGATGACCATGCCTCTTTTGGCACTGGCTGTTTTATCCCTCGGCCTGGGCCTGGTGGAAAAAGGCTTTGAGCGCTTCATCATTGCTTCCGCCGGCGCGGATCAGGAATTGACCGCGCACCACAACCGGGTTGTGCCCATGTTCGCTTTTTTGGCGGCCCTGTTTGGCTTCGGCTGGGCATATCTGGTCTACTTTCAACGCGCTGTTTCAGCATCGTTGTTGACCCGGAGGTTTTCCTGGATCCATCAGGTGGTTAAACGCAAATACTATGTCGATGAAACATACATTTTTATCATGCGCTATACCGTGTTTGTCTGCTCGGCCGCTTTAGCCTGGTTTGACCGCCGCGTCGTTGACGGTGCGGTCAACGGCGTCGCCTGGCTTTGCCGCTGGGCGGGGGAGCATTTGCGCCGCATACAGGTTGGCCGCCTGCAGGCGTATCTGGTGGCATTCGTGGTGGGACTGATTGTGATTACGGTGACGGTCTTTGCCACCTCTCCTGCGGTGACCCGCTGGTTGCCCTAGGGGGAAGCGGACGGCCACGGAATGAGGCCAGGTGTATCCGGGCAGAACAGTAAGGAGTACGTGCATGTTGTTAAGTCTCATTTTGGCAACACCGCTGTTGGCTTCCTTGATAATTATTTTTTTGCCGCGCGAAAAAACAACCTGGCCACGCTGGGTGGGGCTGGCGGGAACACTGTTGGCCTTGGCTTTGACCATCCGGGTGTTTTGGATGTTTTCCATACCAGCGGCGGGATACCAGTTTGCAGTGGAAAAGCCCCTGCTGCCTGCTTTAGGCATTCAGTATGCCTTGGCGGTTGACGGCATGGGTTTGACCATGGTCTTGCTGACGGCCATCATTATCTTTACCGGCATGCTAGCCTCATGGGATGCCCTGGAAAGGTCGCAGGAATTCTTCGCTTTGCTGTTGATCCTGGTGACCGGCGTTTTCGGGGTTTTTATGGCCAGAGACCTGTTTTTATTCTTTCTTTTTTACGAGTTGGCCGTGTTGCCCATGTACTTGCTCATCGGCATATGGGGAACAGGGAAAAAAGAGTATTCAGCCATGAAACTGACACTGTATCTGCTGGTGGGCAGCGCCTTGATGTTGGTGGGCATTTTGGGCCTTTATTTCAGCGGCCAGGACCACAGTTTCCACTTGGATGCGATACGACAAAAAGCATACACCCGGGAATTCCAGATCATTTTTTTCCCGGTGCTTTTTTTGGGCTTCGGCACGCTTGCGGGTTTTTGGCCCTTTCACACCTGGTCTCCGGACGGGCATGCGTCGGCTCCGACGGCGGTCTCCATGCTTCATGCAGGAGTGCTGATGAAACTTGGTGCTTTTGGCATCATCCGCGTCGGCCTGGAGGTGCTGCCGGCAGGAGCCCAGGCGTGGGCTCCTTATCTCGGGCTTTTTACCTTGGTGAATATTGTCTATGGCGCCTTGGTAGCCACAGCCCAGACTGATCTCAAGTATGTAGTCGCCTATTCCTCGGTTTCCCATATGGGCATTGTGCTCCTGGGGATTTGCATGCTCCAGCCCGTGGCCTTGAACGGCGCGGTTTTGCAAATGTTTTCCCACGGCATCATGACCGGCTTGTTTTTCGCCCTGGTGGGCATGGTATACAACCGGACGCATACGCGCAATATACCGGATCTGGGCGGATTGGCCAAAAGAATGCCTTATCTGGCGTTTGCATTTACCGTGGGCGGATTGGTTTCGCTGGGCCTGCCGGGATTCTCCGGTTTCGTGGCCGAACTCCTGGTTTTTATAGGGGCGTTTGCAACCAAGCCGGTGCTGGCGGCAATTGCGGTGACGGGTATTCTTTTTACCGCCATCTATGTGCTCCGGGTGATACAGAAGATATTTTTTGGCCCTATGCATCCGCACTTTGCGATGCTGACAGACGCCAATGCCGTTGAAAAAGTTTGTCTGGCAGTCTTGATGCTGGTATTGCTGGGAGTGGGAGTCTACCCGGCCATTTTACTGGATGTGATTGATGCCAGCATACAACCACTGCATGCCGTGCTGGAGGCGCTGCCATGAGCCAATGGATGCTACTGCTGCCGGAATGCGTATTGACCATATTCCTGGGGGTGGCGCTGACGGCGGATTTGGTGCTGCCCGCGCTTCCACGCCGGGTTTTGGCCTTGCTGGTTTTGCTGGGATTGGCCGTGACCGCCGCGTGCGTGTGGTGGACGCCGGCAGGGGAATTCGGCGGGGTTTTTTTAAACGATGGTTTTGGCCGGTTTGCCAAAACCATCGTTTTGGCCGCAGCGGCATTGGTGGTGTTGTGTGCCTGGGATTTTGACCTGGTCTGGTTGAGGCCATGGAATGAATTCTTGTTTTTACTGCTGGCTTCGGTTTTGGGAATGTTTTTTATAGCTTCGGGCCGGGAATTGGTGCTGCTGTATGTGGGGTTGGAATTGGCAACTTTTCCCATTGTGCTGTTGACCGCGTACCAACCGGCGGATCCCAAATCCGCCGAAGGCGGGTTGAAATTCCTGATTTTAGCCGCACTGGCATCGGCCGTGCTCCTGTTCGGCTTGTCTTTGATCTACGCTGCCACCGGCACCACCCAGCTCACGGTTTTATCCGAGCGGCTGCACCAAGGGGCGGCGTCTTCACCCCTGCTGCTCATGGGCCTATTGTTCCTGCTGGCCGGGCTGGGATTTAAAATTGTCCTGGCCCCCTTTCACACCTGGGCGCCGGATGCCTATGAGGGCGCGCCCACACCCGTGACCGTTTTCATGTCTGTGGCCAGCAAGACTGCCGGTTTTGTACTGGCGGTCCGGATCCTCAGCGTCGGCCTGCCTGCCGTGCGCGGGACCTGGGGTGCGGTGCTGGCGGTTTTGGCCGCAGTCACCATGACGCTGGGCAATTTGGCCGCCATACCGCAACAGAATATAAAACGTTTATTGGCCTATTCCTCCATAGCGCAGGCCGGATATATGGTCATGGGCTTGGTGGCGTTCAAACCCCTGGGTCTTTCCGCCCTGCTCTATTATCTGGCCGCCTATCTTTTCACCAATGTGGCGGCTTTTGCCGTGGTCATTGCCCTCGAACGTGCAACCGGCTCAGTAGAAATAGAAGCATATTACGGGCTGGCCGAACGATCTCCCCGCTTGGCGTTGCTGATGCTTTTGGCCCTGCTTTCCTTGGCCGGAATTCCTCCCCTGGCCGGATTTACCGCCAAATTTTACCTTTTTGCCGCTGTCTATGGGCAAGGATATATATGGTTGGTGGTTTTGGCGGTATTAAATTCAGCGCTTTCTTTGTATTATTATCTGCGGGTGATTCGCGCCATTTACATCCACCAGCCGGAAGAAAACACCCCCCCGCTTCCGTCCACCCCCTGGCCGTTGTCATTGGTAATGGCCGTCACCCTCCTGGGCATTCTTTTGCTGGGGGTATACCCCGGTCCAATCGTGGAAGCAGCACGGGTGGTCGTAGGCCCTTTATGGTTTTAACCTTGCATACACCTTTAAAAACTTATGTTTGCTGAATTGCATTCTGCATAAAATATAGTATAATCAAAAACAGTCCTTTCTGGCGGCAGGAAAGTGAGCGGCAGAATACGCCCGCTGCCGGACCAGGCGGCGCGGATAGATGCCTGCCCAGAGGAAGCGGACGCCAGGCACGCGGCCATGAAGGCAGCGGATGCAACCGGATGGGTTTGCGCCCTGTGCGCCTGCATTATCTCATTGTTCCGATTGCCGTACACAGCGGACGCAAGGAGGGTGTCCCCGCTGGTCCCGGCACCAAAGTGGAGGGCACGAAGGTGAACGAAAATAAAAAAACCTGGCCAGGCAAAAAAACCAGTGTTAAGATTGAATTTGCCATTTGGGTGATCCTGCTGTTGTTTGCCACCAGCGGGACCCTGGCCTGGTTTATGCTGCGATCGGAAAAAGAAGCCTTGACGCGGGAGGTGACGCGCCGCGGTGTGGCGTTGACCCAGTATCTGGCCACACACAGCATAGATCCTTTTTTGACGGATGACAAGCTGACATTGGCCACCCTGGTGGCGGATGTCATGAAAAACGAAGATGTGGTCTACGCCTTGATCGCAGACCGGGACGGGCGTGTGATTGCGGCTGATCGCTCGGAATTAATCGGCAATCCTTACCGGCGGCCCCCCGGCACTTACCCTTTGGACCGTCCGGAGGCCCGCACGTATACCTGGCACCATGACGCCGCGGGCTGGGTGATTGATATTGGCATACCGCTGATCCTGGAAGAACGCACTAAAATCGGAGAGATCCATCTGGGCATGTCGCGGGCCACGATCAATAAAGTCGTGCAGGCGGCTTGGCAAAAGGCCATGGGATTGTCAGGGTTTTTTATTTTGGCCGGATTGATCGGCTCGATTGTTTTGGTCACGACGATGCTCAGACCGGTGTCAGAGCTGACCAAAGGCGCAAAAGCCATCGGCTGCGGCGACTTTGATTATCAAATTCCCCGCATGCGGCAGAATGAATTGGGACAGTTGGCGGAAACGTTTAACCATATGACGCGGGAATTAAAAACAGCCACCGAACAGGCTTTGGAGCAGGAGCGGATTAAAAAAGAGCTTCAGGTGGCCCAGCAAATTCAGCAGATGCTTTTGCCCAAGCATTTGCCTGAGATTAAAGGTTTTTCCTTCGGCTCTTTGTATCGCGCCGCCAAGGAAGTGGGGGGAGACTACTACGATTTCTTTCAAGTGGGCAGCAACCGGCTGGGGGTGACGGTCGCCGATGTCTGCGGCAAAGGCGTGCCGGCCGGGCTCTTAATGAGCGTGGCGCGCAGTATATTGAAGAGCCTGGCACCAAACCAACAATCGCCGGTAAGCGTTGTCCGCGAATTGAACCGCGTGTTGTTGAGTGATTTCTCCCGCGGCTTGTTTATTACCATGTTTTATGCGGTAATAGATATCCCGCGCAGGACGATTCTATATACATCCGCCGGGCACAACCCGGGACTCATCTACCGGACAGGAAGCGGGGAGTACTTGCCGCTGGCATTGGACCCTCCCTGCCTGCCGTTGGGGGTGGACGGCTCCGGTGTTTTTGAACATCTGGCGCAGGAGAAAAAAGTCTCGCTGCAAAAAGGCGATGTCCTGGTGTTGTATACTGACGGCGTCACCGAAGCGATGAATGAAGAGCGGGAGGAATTCGGAGTCGAACGCCTGCAAAAGACAATAAAACAATACGCCCATAACGGACGCAATAACGCGGAAGGCATTATACACGGATTGGACCTTGAAATAAGCCGCTTTTGCGGAGACCTTCACCAGAATGATGATATTGCCGTGGTGACCATGAAAGTGGAATGAGCTCAGAAACAAAAGAAGGAGAACGTAGACTATGCGCAAAGACGGATCCATCACCATTGAGGTACGCAAGCAGGATGCTCAAGGGATTACGGTAGTGGATGTTGCGGGTGTCGTGGATACCGGGACCACCTTGATTTTGGACGAGCATCTGTCGGCTCTTCTGCGGGAGGAACGCTACAAACTGATCATCAATCTGGCGGAAGTCACGTATGTTTCATCAGCCGGGTGGGGGCTTTTTATCAGTCTCCTCCAGAAAACGCGCGAACAACAAGGCGACATCAAACTGGTTGCCATGAGCCAGGAGGTCCGGAACGTCTTTAACATGTTGGCGTTTTCCAATCTGATTTCAGCCTATTTGACCGAAGAAGAAGCCGTAGCCGCTTTTCGACAGGGTTGATGGCATGCCCCCCAGCCTGCGTCTGGTGGTGATTGGCCCGGCCATCCTTTTCCTGGCGGCAGGGTGTGCGCTGGATCAAACCCCTGTTATTCCGGTTGACATCAAGGATATGTCTGTCGGCCAAGCCCCCCTGCGATTGGAAAGAGGATTGCTGCCGGCACAATTTCTGGTCAGCTGCTTTAACAACGACAGTGTGGCGTCTTTTTCCTTTTCCGACAGCACCCTTAACATTAAAATACCTGTTCGCCAGGGTCCGGCGGATTTGATTGTTGATCCCCGGCAGCAATTGGTTTATTGCCTGCATACCAAAGAAAACGTCCTTTCCCTGCTGGGCGGAAAGCCGCTCAGGGTGAGGCAGAGCCTGGCGACCGGATCCATTCCCTCCTTGGCCGGCGGCGCGATGCGGCCGGAGCATAATGAATTATGGATTTGCGACGGGGTCTCGGCGGTGCATGTCTTGGCGACTCCGACCATCCAGCTTAAGAAACGCATCCAAATCGGACGGTATCCGCAGCAAATCGCTTTTAGCAAGGATGGCAATACCGCCCTGGTAACCCTTAAAGGGGAAAACACGGTTTGCGTGATCGACGCCCAGGACGGCAAGGTGCAAGACAACATACGCGTCGGCATTTATCCGCGGGGCATATTGGTGGTGGGCAATACGGCGTGTGTGTCCAATTTCGGTTCGCACGATGTTTCCATCATCGATCTTACCCGCAGGCTGGAACGCGCCCGGATTCGGGTGCGAAAAAACCCCGGCGCTTTGGCCGAACACAGAAAAACCCTCTGGGTGTCATGCGAAAAATCCTACCGGCTGGCGGCCATTGATATTGTGCAGGCAAAACTCATCGGCACCATCAAAACCGGTTTTTATCCCGGCGATATCCTGACCCTGAAGGACGGTTCGTTGCTGGTCACCAACCCCCAAAAAGGCAAAGTGGCGTTGCTGACGCCGCAACGGGTTTCCTCACTGAAAAAGGGGCGCGTTGTTTATTGCCAGACCGCACGTGAGAAAAAAATCCCGCAATAAAATCTGGCCGCTGGCGGAAACTTCGCTGAATTCGACGCCCACACGGGCATACTGCTGTGCCGTGGAAGCACACCAGACTACGCGGGAAAGAATGCCCACGGGTTGGCAATCCGTCAGGCGGAAACACAGCGCATCCTCTATGTGTGACCAGGAAGAAGACGGGGGCAGCAAAAGGGTGGCAAGGATGCATTGATCCATCCGGTATATTACCGAACTGCGCATGGCCAGGCCGCCGGCGCTTAAATCCTCGGTGGGATGCGTAAAAGAGCGGGCCGGATTCCCGTTTTTCAACTCGGCGCAATGCGCCCATAAGTGAATGGGTTTTCTCGGATAGCGGCGTCTTTCCAGCGGCTGATCGCCAAACGTCCACAACCCCATGGCCAGCACCTGTTCTTGACATTCTTTCCAAACAGTGGAATTGTCGGCAATTTTTCTTAAAAAAACAGCTTCCCGCCGCAAGAAAATCCTTCCTGCGACTGTCATACTATTCATGCTTTCCTATATGCAAAGACCATTGCTGGCAATGGCGGCAGCAGCCTTCTGCGGCAGTATGCTTGGCGTGAAACTGCCGCCACCGGCTGCTGCGGGTCTTTTTTTTGCCGGGGGTATTCTGCTTGTGCTTTCCTGGTTTCAAAGCACACGGGTTCTTGGCACAGGCAGTCTGGCAGTTGCAGTGTTTTCCATTTATGCCGGGATGGCGGCAATGGCTGGCAGGCCGGCGCCGGATGCCATCGCCCACCTGGGCGGCAGAGCAGATATCACGGTGCGCGGCCGCATAGAAGGCTTTCCCGTCCTGATTCCGGCCAAAGCCCGCTGGCAAGGAGTGCTGGCATGCCGAAACGTGGATTGCAAAGGGGAGACGCGGCGGCCGGTCAGCGGCCGGATACTTTTCATTCTGCCGGCCGCCGCCTGCGCCTATCACACCGGTGATTATCTGCAAATGCGGGGAACGCTGCAGGGATGGGACCGGCCCACCAATCCCGGTGAATTTGATTACAGCCGCTTTATGTACGGGCGGGGGATTCAGGGACGGCTGGTGGTGCATGTGGCAAGACAGGTGCAATGCCTGCGGACGGGAAAATGGTGGTCGTTTGGATACTGGCTGTCACGGGTGCGCGGTTTCCTGCTTGGCCGCCTGCAGCACTACCTTGACCCGGAGGCGCAGGGTTTGGCTGCTGCCATGCTGCTCGGCGAGCGTTCAAATCTGCGGGAATGGGACAAAGCCTACTTGGCTGCATCCGGCCTGGCGCATGTCGCGGCTGTGTCGGGGCTGCACACCGGCGTGGTGTTCCTGCTGCTCATGGGAATAGGCCGGTTGTTGACGCAGTCAACACGTCTGGGCGCAGGTGCCGGCCTGCTGGGAATATGGGTCTTTGGCGGTCTTACCGGAGGGGCGGTCCCGGTGTTGCGGGCTTGCGTTATGCTGACTTGCATCAGCGCCGGGCACTTGGTATGGCGCAAGACCGACCCGCTCTCCGGGCTTGGCCTGGCGGGGTTGCTGCTTCTTACTTTTCAGCCGACCTGCAGCAGCGAGGCCGGATTTCAATTGTCCTATGGAGCCACCCTGGCTTTATTGGTCTTCATGCCGAAGTGCTGGAAGAAAACCGGGCATTGGAAGGCCGGGGCGCAGCTGGTCTTGCAGCCGTTCCTGGCAGCGGCGGTCATTTTATTGGTGATTTCCCCTTTGACACTTTTTCATTTTTATATGTTTACCCCCGCGTCATTATTGGCAAATATGATGGCAGTGCCGCTTTTAAGCGTGGCCGTTGTTTGCGGTTTGGGGACAGGGCTTGCCGGAGGCATATGTCCTTGGCTGGCAGCAGGGTTGGGGAAGGTTTGCACCTGGGCGGTATTGGGCATCAAAGCCACATCCTGTTTCATGCTGACCATGCCCGGAGGACTGATCTATGGCTGGAAACCGGCCCCCTGGGTGATCGTCATGTACTATTCCCTGTTGGTTTTGGGGTTTTATAGCCGGCGTTTTTTTCTCTGGGTGGTGTTGGCTGTTTTGATTTTTATTGTTGTCTATTCGCGGCAAGGGCCGGAAAAGATACCGCCCAACGAGATGCGGGTGACTTTTTTATCTCTGGGTATTGGCGAATCCGCCTTGCTGGAAACAGGGCAAGGCCTGCGCCTTTTAATCGATGTTGGCACCGAAAAGGAGTTTTTCTGGCGAATACGCCCCTTGCTAGCCAGCCGGGGAATCCAGCAACTGGATGCAGTGGTGGTGTCCCACACAGATGCCGATCATGCAGGCGGCTTGAAAGCGTGCGCGGCCTTTTTCCAAGTAAAACTGCTGATTCATGGCGGCATCCCCTGTTTTGGGGCTGTGGCTGACAATTCTTCCCAACCAGCCTGCCTGGATCACATTGCGCAGCGCGTCCTGTTCCAGGGGGAAAGCCTCTCCTGGGGAAAAAACCTCAAGCTGTCCGCTGTTTGGCCGCCAGCGGGAAAGAAGGCGACAACCAATGCGTACTGCCTGGCAGTTCTCATCGATTGTCCGGGAGGACGGCTGTTTTTTCCAGGAGACTGTCCGGGCTGGATTGAGCGGCAATGGCACCCGCTGCCGCAAGTAAAAATATTCAAGGCGGGTCATCATGGCGACCAGTCAGCCAGCGACCAGGCCTTGCTGTCGCAGCTGTGTCCGGAATTGGCAGTAGTGACACCCGGCAGAAAAAACATGTACGGGTTTCCTTCCGCCACGGCGCTGGAGCGCATTCGCAGCTGGTCGCGCTGGACGCTTAATACCGCGGAGGCGGGTTGTATTGAAGCGGTTATCAGTCCAGGGAAGCCGGTCATTTGGTACCCGGCCCGCTGACAAACAGCCCGAGCAGTAATTGCAGAGCGAGGCCAAATCTGTTAAAATTGGCCATTATCGCGGCCTGCACCATACGAGGGCATCCCGGAGGTACGCACAGGATTCCATCCCCGGCTGTCCCTTCCGCCGGGAGACTGCGGTATTCGTGTTGATAACATGGATGCAGCGGTTAGTGAAAAACCCGGGATTGAGCAAACGCTGGCATCAACACTCGCTTTACTGCCGGCTGGCCTTCACCCCGGCAGTAAAGCTCTTTTCGGAATGTGAGCCCAGCAGACGCAGCGGCATGGGGAAAGGTGGAAGGCGATGTCATGGTAATTGAGAATAGCAGCAGGGGGATTGTTCTGGCCGCACAGGTTGAAATTGCCGGAAATTTTTATCTGCGTCTGCGCGGTTTACTGGGAATTTCCGGTTTGCGGCCAGGAGCGGGTTTGTATTTAACCCCTTGCCGCGGCGTGCATACATTCGGCTTGCGCTTTCCCATCGACGCGGTTTATGTGAATGCGCGCGGAGTCGTACTGCAGGTCTTGACTTTGACCCCCTGGCGCTGCGGCCCGTTCCTACTGCCCTGCCAGGGGGTTTTGGAACTGCCGCCCGGAACAGGCACTGCTGGAAAGTGCATTCCCGGCGACCAATTGCGGCAAGTGCCGGAAAAAGGATGGTAGCGGCGGAATGGGGACTAAAACAGCAGTAAAAATAATTTGCCGGCTGCTGGCACTGGTTTTCCTGGCGGCCTGCCAGGCGCCTCAGCCCACGCAGCAGCGCCCGCATGCCAATGTGGGACGGATGGCCGCCAGGCATGTGTTGTTGGGCAATGCTTATTATGACCAGGGGCGTAAAGCCGATGCCATGAGAGAATGGGGGATGGCATGGGAAATGGATCCCACGCTGGAGTATTTACCGGACCGGATGCAAAAGGTTAAGGACGGAGGCACAATAGAAACGCTTTTATCGGAGGGAGGAAGAGGCCAAGCAGAGGCAGGAACACAACACCGTATACAGCAGGAATTGAAAATGGCCGAACATTACTACCGGCAAAGCAAGTGCAAACAGGCAGAAATGGCCTGGCAACGGGTTTTGGTTTTATGCCCGGAGGATGCCACTGCCACATCGGGATTGAAGCGTCTGGCTGACGAGCAATACCAGGGCCAGATAGAGGGGGAATTCGATCATCTGGTTAGAGAATCATATGAGCGGGGGATGCAACATTTCCGCTGTCAGGAGTGGAAAGAGGCCGAAGCAGAGCTGGCCAAGGCGGAGAAATTGGCCCCTTTGCAACCGCAAGTGAAAAAGCACCTCATGATCGTTCGTTTGGCCTTACAGGAGGAGAAGGACAGCGGCAAAGCCGACACATTACGCCAAGAGGCAAAACAGGCGGAAAACGAAGAAGATTGGTTAAAAGCCTTTTCTTTATGGGAAAAAATCAGCAATTTGGATCCCAACGCGGAGGATGTCCAGGCAGCGCTTGAAAAAACCGCCAGCCAATTGCATATTTTGGCCGCTGCCTCCATCCAGGCAGGACAAAAAGCGCTGCAATTGCAGCAGTATTCCCCGGCCTTGGCGCATTTCAACCGGGCGCTGCAGTATCAGCCCGGACAGGCAGAAGCCATGGCAGGGGCGCGTCAAGCGCGTGCGGCCCTTGCGTCTGGAAACATCAAAAAGGCGGATGAACAAAAAGCCAGGCGGCATTTTGACCAAGGCGGCCTGTTTTACCGGCAAGGGCAATGGCACGCAGCCATTGACGAGTGGAATCAGGCAGTAATTTTAAATCCGGGCCAGGAGGACTATGCCTATTGGCTGGAACGCGCCAAGCAGGAAGAGGCGAAACACATGGCCCAACAATGCGCATTGGCAAAAACCCGCTATCAAGACGGTTTGCAGGCTTTTCAGCGCGAGGATCTCTTGGCAGCCTTGGCGGCTTTCAAGGATGTTATGGAATTATGCCCGCAAGGGGATGAGGCGGCGAAGGCCAACAAGCACATTGTCCGGATCAAGGAACTGATGAAATAGCAATGCCATCATGGGGAGAGGATGCAATACATGCGGCAAAGAAGAATCCTGCCGGAACGTGAAGATTGCTATTCTTTCACACACAAGCCCTCGGAGATCAATTACGGCGGAAAAATGAAATTCCACCAGGCGGCTTTTTTGCCTGCGCATGACCAGGAGACGGATTTTGAAACAGCGGTTTTTCGCGTCCTCAACCGCTTTGCCGAACTGATACAGGAACGCGCACCCAAATCCGCCCTGGATTTTACCGAATGGCATGGCGAGCAGGAGGATATTTTCAATGATGATGGCGGCGGAGCCGCCTTGGTCTTCAAAGCCTGGCATGCGGAACTGACGGATATCTTTTTTGACCAGTGGAGCGAGACTCCCCTTTTAAACCTGCATCATTTTCAAGCCTGGATTAAAAACGAGGTCATGTGCCTGGCCGGGCAGTACCGACGCTTGCGCATGAACGCCGTTATCCAGGAACAAGCGGCCGGTATTTATCAATTGAATTACTATGCCTCCCTGGCCATGACAACATTAATTGCCGAGATGATCTCCGAATACTTTGAAAAACAGATGGAACAACTTGGCAAAATGGCCACCTTGGCGCGTTATACGATAGGGCGTTGCCTGCACCTTGTCTTCACCGCCATCGAAGAAAGCGAAACCATGCAAACCTTGCGAAACAAGGAGAAGGGGACACCCGCGCCGGAAGAGCCGTGCCTGCGGCTGCTGAATCCCTTCGTATTAGGATACCTGGATGTGGCGGATATCGGGATGGTGGAAGAGATTATGGCCGGCCCGAATGCCTACCAGCTTTCCCATACGCTCCGGATTCAGCTGACCGGCTTATTCAAGCAGGTCCTGGCCAAAAGCAAGCACTATGAGGCCCAAAATCTGAAACGTTGTCTGGCGAATCCAAAAGCCGTGCAGATGATACTCGACAACCGGAGAGAGCGGAATCGCCTGTTGCGGGCGTTGCGGCGCGATTCTGAGCTGCGGGTGAAAATAGTCATGGAAAACGTACGCCGGGAAATCCGCCAGGCTTTGCGCGAATATCTGCGGCTCACACCCCATCCCGCCGATGTTTTAAGTTATATAGCCAACGAAAGACAAATGGAGGATATTCTGACCAAACCGGCTGTATATAGGCGGTTTTGCAAGGCCATCAGGGCCAAACGGTCGCCTACGGCCGAGGCGGTTGTACGGGTGGTGCAGGAAGGCATACAGTGGATAAGAAAAAGCCGCCGCAACTGGCTGGGAAGGCTGTCCAAAAGGGACTTGTTGGAAGAGATCAAAACGGTCACCAGACCCTTTACCTTGTTGCTGGCGCACACGGAAGATTTTCAAATGATCCGCTCGAAATACGGCAGGGATTCCAACCAGGGAATCAAATGGCAGGGGATAAGGATTTGGCGCATCCAGGAAATGGCGTACAATCCGCACGCCAAGAGTAATGCCGAGCGCTTGTTGCTTGTCAGTGTTTTAGAAAAGCGGCAGGAGGAAATCAGCAACCATTTTACCGAAGGCAATATGTTCCTGTTCCGGAGCAGCGGCGAAATTTATCCCCAGCAGCAGCAGCGGCGGGGACGGGTGGTTTTTTTGTTTGCCGATCTGCGGAATTCCACGGAAACCACGATGAAACTGAGCAAAGATACGGCTTCTTTTTTGACTCCCTATTTGGCGGCGGTCAACACCTCGGCCCGGCAGCATCAGGGCAAGCGCATTTATTTTGCGGGCGACGGGTATGCCGCCTACTACGAGGACGCCCTGGATGCCATCCGTGCGGCGTATACCATTGCCGCGCAGTTTAACAAACTGCGCAAGCTTTCCGGCGAGGAGCATGTCCGTGAGGCCAAAGAGATCTATCAGGCGGCCATCAGCCGCGGCATCGATGTCACCGAGCGCAAACAGATCAAGCAGATCCTGGCCACGATGGCACCCGGCAGCATGCCCAAAAAAGTTGAGGAGTTTCTCCTGGAACTTTCGCGCCAAGAAACCTCCTTCTTGCAGGAGGAGACGATTAAAAGAATACTGTCCAAAATCGCCGCCGTATACGCCATGCCGCGCGTGGATGTAGGCATGGCCCTGACCAATGGCGAATTGTTTTTTGCGCTGGTCGACGATGATCCGGAAAAACCGGCTGATAAAATACCCATCGTCATTTCTCCGCAACTCACCCAGGCCGCCAGGCTGTCCGGATCTTCGGATGTCGTTAAAAACTACATTGAAACGCATTTCAACCAACCCGTGCCTTTCAATGCCTATGTTTGGGATAAAATGCTGTACAACCGGGGCATTGTCATCACCGAGGAGTTGATGGAGCAGCTTCGGCTGGAGGCAGACATCCTGCCCTTGGCCGCGCGGGAAGAAGACATTCGTATGGATCAGTTGTTTTTTTATCCGGACCAAAAGCTGCAACGCCGGATCATCATCCGGGAGAATGCAGAAACCGTTCGCCTGAAAGGCATTGACAAGCCCTGCCGGATTTATGAAGTGGCATCACCGGGGTCCTATTTGGATAAAAAATACGGCGCCCCAGGATGGTAATTCCCCTTCTCGCCATTATGCCGCACAATTGATTGCATCACACTCTTGTCCAAATTAAATTAAAATCCTATCCACAGATTTCACAGATTTATAAAGCTTAAAATCAGTTGCATTGCATGTTTTGATTTTTTAGACATCCTCTGCAAAATCGGCGTCATCTGCGGATAAGGCCTTGGTTTCTCAAGTTTATAAATAACATTATT
>JAFGIQ010000291.1 GCA_016929575.1 candidate division FCPU426 bacterium | reverse complement strand
AGTCTGGTGGCCTGCTGACGCAGATTTATTAATAGTTATCGCGTCTTTCTCAAGCCCAATTTGGACACTTGTGAAGTTTTATATTTCTAGAAATATCCGATATTCACTGTTGTCCAAATAATCAATAATTTTTTTATAAACTTGTGAAATAAAGGCTTTATCCGCAGATGTCGCCGATTTCGCAGAGGATGTCTAAAAAATTAAAACATGCAATGCAAATATTTTAAGCTTTATAAATCTGTGTAATCTGTGAAATCTGCAGATAGGGTTTTGATTTAATTTGGACAAGAGTGTCCGATATTATTTAATAAAACTGAAAAAGGTTTTCTAGCCGTCTTCCTTAACGTTTTTGAGATGGGGATGAGGCGGCGTTCAACGAATCAGTTTTTCAGGTTTCAAACGGCTATTTTCGAAATGATAGTTTCGTCAATAGCCCGCCTCCTGCAGTGCTTATTGAAAAATAATCCCTTCATAACATTATCCAAATGAATGTCTCCTATTATATAGCCGCGTCGTGTTTGCAAGCCATCCTATACTGAAACGAGGTGATTTTTCATGTTTGCCAAAGCTGATTTGCACGTCCATTCCAAATACTCCGAACATCCATCAGAATGGTTTTTACAGCGAATTGGGGCCAACGAGTCTTATATTGAACCCGAGTTTATCTACCAGGAAGCAAAAGCCAAGGGCATGACTTATGTCACGCTCACAGACCACAACTGCATTGACGGCGGATTGTTGCTGCAATCCCGTCATCCGGAGGATTTTTTTCTGGGGTTGGAATCCACGACATATTTCCCGGAGGATCATTGTAAAATACACATCCTGGTATACGGGCTGAACGAAAAACAGTTTTCCGATATCCAGCAGTTGCGTCTCAATATTTACGAGATGCGTGGCTATCTTCAGGAGCAGAAGCTGGCGCACGCTGTGGCACATGCCACCTATTCGGAAAACGGCAAACTCACCCTTGAACATCTGGAAAAGCTTATTCTCCTTTTTGATGTATTTGAAGGCATCAATGGCACCCGGAACCGGATGCACAATCAGGTTTGGTCCGATACTTTGGACGGGCTGACACCGGAAAACATCGATATGCTCTACCATAAATATCGGATCGACCCTTGTTCAGACACTCCTTGGAAAAAAGGTTTTGTCGGCGGTTCGGACGATCATTCCGGGCTGTACATCGCCAAGGCCCATACCATTGCCAAAGCAAACACCATGCCTGATTTTCTTGAAAAACTGAAACTCAGGCAAACCCGCGCAGCCGGACGGCACAACGACTACAAATCCTTCGCCTTTGCGTTATATAAAATCGCCTGTGACTTTTCCAGATCCAAGGCCACCCGCGATTCCGGTTCTTTTCTGTCTGCACTGCATGATCTCGTCTTCGATAAAAAGCAACCGGGTTTCAAAAATCGGCTGCTGCTCAACTCCATCCAATACGGCCGCAAGGACAAGGACGATGGCGCCCGGCAATTGCTGGCTGATTTGATCACGAATCTGCGCGCGGGCATCACACTCGATTCTGAACGCAAGCTGGAAATAGTGTATGACAAACTTGCCGACATCTCTGACGAATTCATTAAAGTTTTTTTAAAATCCCTGGAGCACAACCTGCACACCGGCAATTTCCTCGAGCTGCTCATGAGTCTCTCCTCCTCACTGCCCGGTGTTTTTCTCTCCCTGCCTTTTTTCAATACTTTGGGGCACTTATACAAGGACCGAGATCTCGTTGAACAGCTGCAGGCCAGATTTGGCGGCAGTCAGGATCTGAGCCGCAAAAGAGTATTATGGTTCACAGACACGCTCACAGATCTCAATGGTGTTTCATCCACACTCAACAGCATAGGCTGGCTGACGCAAAACAGCGGCTTGGAGCTTCGTATTGTTACCGCTCTTGCCGAGCATGAAAAGGACAAGCCCGTGCCGCCCAACACCTTAAAGCTGCCGTGCCTTCATCATTATACGCCGACCGAATACAAAGACTACACCCTTAAGATCCCCTCTGTGCTTCGCTCCATCGAACTCATTTACAACTGCGAACCGGATCTCATCATGATCTCTACCCCGGGGCCGGTCGGCTGGATTGGTCTATTGGCCTCCCAGCTGCTCAAAGTCAAACATGTTGGAATCTATCACACCGATTTTCATGGTTTCACGCAACAAATATTGACCGACGAAAGTGTGGTGCGTGCGGTGGAGGGGTTTGTTCATTGGTTTTACTCCTTCATGGACGAAATCCGGGTGCCGTCCAAGGCCTATATTGAGATCCTGAAAAAACGGGAATACGAAACGAACAAACTGAAAATATTCCCGCGGGGTATCGACTCCCAGAAATTCTCGCCTAAAAACATCAGGTCACCGCAGCACCGGCAAACATATTGGACTGACGAAGGGTTTAATCTCTTATATGTGGGACGCATTTCCAAGGAAAAAAACCTCTCCTTTTTAGCTGACATTTATGAGCAGTTGCTGATGAAAAACAGCAGGGTGAACCTGACCCTGGTCGGCGACGGGCCTTATCTTGCGGATTTGAAAAGCAGGCTTGAAAACCGGCCGGGTATTCACTTCACCGGCAGCCTTCCCTATGAAGAATTGCCGTATATCTACTCATCGGCCGATCTGCTGGTTTTTCCAAGCTGCTGTGACACGTTCGGGATGGTGGTGCTGGAAGCCCAGTCGTGCGGCCTGCCGGCGTTGGTGACGGACCAGGGAGGCCCCCAGGAAATCATTATTGATAACATCACGGGCTGGGCGCTGCCTGCCAACAATCCTTCGGACTGGTCGGAAAAGATCTTGGAAGTGGCGGACATGAAGGAAAAGATACCCGAATCCTATCTTTCCATGCGCCGTTTCTGCAGGCAGCATGTGGTCATCCGTTTTGATTGGGAAACAGCCTTTCAGGAGCTTTTTTCTCTGGATCACTCCAAGGCTCTGGTATTCAGGGATCCCGCCTTGGCAATCAAGGAAAAATTCATGGTTGAATCGAGCCTGATCCTGGAATAGAACAACATCCCCGCCGCCGCAAGGGAGACACAATACTTAACTTGCTGCTGAAAAACCTCTTTCCGCCTGGACAGGATAAGGTTATGGCAGCATAAATAATAAAGTCCTCGCGAAAAAGACTTATTTTTCCACTTTTTCACGTGAAGGCCACCCTCCCACTGGTGGCTGCCTTTATTATTCATGCTGCCATAACCGAACAACCGGGTTTTTTCATCACCCTGTTAATTCCTAAAGAATGAAGTATTGTGTCCCACCCACGGGTGTCCAAATTAAAAATCCCCGCTCTTAAAGAGCGGTGATTTTTGATCTGAATTGTAGAAAGGCATTATCTTATGCCGCATCTCCGCTTATGGCGGAGATGTCCCTGGTCTTAAAACCGGGAATTCGCGGTGGCATATTAATATATGGGCGCCAGCAGGCAACCAGACTGCCGGATGGATTATTCGGAAGTAAAAGGACGCCTACGGCGGTATTCGCGTAATTCGGACAGCAATGTGTCCCACTTTTACTCTTACTGGGTATTGTCACCGAAGCGTAGTTGCCATATCGTCAAGGCCACGCCGGCGAAAAACGTGATCCCAACAACCGCCAGGCTCCCGGGCGCGAGCACCTCGACCCGCGGGCCTGCCATGCCGGCCAGCATGGGCACAATCGCCCAGGGGAACCATTTGCCCCACCCGGTTGCGCCCAGTATATTGCCCATCAGCAGCATGAAGATGGTAAAGCCGATTGGCGGCAGGTACCCCCGGCCAAGTGTTGCCATCCAGGCCACCATCGGCACCAGCAGGTATCCGATCAGTCCTGCAAACAGTATGCGGCCAGTGGCGGCCGCAGCAAGCGTAAAAGTCAATCCCGGCAGTCCCAGCCAGGTCCCCACCAAAAACCCCTCGGCGATGATGGATGCCAGCAGGGCGCCAAACCAGACAATGGCCACGATCAGCTTGGCGATGGCAAACCAATGGCGGCCCACAGGCAGAGTAAGCATATTTTTGGCGGTGCCGTCCGAATATTCCCGGCCGAAAATATAAGCCACAATGATGGCAAGCAGGACCATGCTGCCGGCGCAGGCCGCCTGATTGAGCAGCTTAAAATACCCCGGCCAGTCGGCGGTGACGCCTGTCAGGCTCGCCTTTTGGCCCAAAAGCCCGAGCTGGGCGGCGCGTCCGGGTTCTTTAACAATCCAGACAAATAAACCAGTTGCCAGGGGCATGATGGAAAAGGCAAGCCACGAAATCCAGGTGATCTTGCTGCGGCGCAGTTTTAAAAACTCGGCGGCAAGAACGCGTTCCAACATTATGCCGCACCTCCTGTCATCCTCATGAAGTAATCCTCAAGGTCTTCCTCCCGGGCGCACAAACCCGTGAGTTCAAGACCGTCGTTGACAAGCGCGCGGGCGATTTCAGCTACGCGGTCAAGGCCGTCGAACATCCGCAGCCTCTGCTCGACAGTCTGCTCGATGCGCGTGATTCCCAATTGTTGTTGCAGCAGCGCAATGGCCCGTTCAGGTTGCGAGACAACAACCTCCACGTATTGCCGGGCTTTGGCGCGCAACTCATCGTAATCCAGCTCCTCGATGAGCCTCCCCTCGTGAACGATGCCAATGCGGTCCGCAAGATGCGCAACCTCGGTGAGAATATGGCTGGACATAAAAATAGTGACTCCGCGCTTGTCCGCCAAATGGCGCAGAAGATCCCTGATTTCTACTATCCCGGCAGGATCAAGTGCATTGGCGGGCTCATCCAGCACCAAAACCTCGGGATCATGTAAAAGCGCGCGGGCAAGAGACAAGCGCTGCTTGTTCCCCAGCGACAATTGCCCTGCCGGACGCTTGGCATATTCATGGAGGTGTAAAAGCGCAATAGCCCGGTCAACCGCCGGATAAGGCGTGCGGGTTAACTTGCACTGAATGTTGAGGTTCTCGCGCACTGTAAGATTGGGGTAGTCTGTCGCTGTTTCGACCAGGCATCCTACGCGTGCAAACACCGACTGCTGACCAGGCCTGATGCGGGTGCCGAGCATGGTGACATCGCCTGCACTCGGCCTCACCAGCCCGAGCAGCATGCGGATGGTCGTGGTTTTGCCTGCCCCGTTGCGTCCCAGAAAACCGTAGATTTCCCCCCGCCGGACTGTGAAATCAATGCCGTCGACCGCGCGCACCTCTCCGTAATGCTTGGCAAGCCGGTGGGTCGCGATAATGGTCTCCGCAGGCATGTGTCCTCCTTAAAAACCTGGAGATAGGCGTCCAGACCCCTTAAGTGGGCCTGCATAGCCAAGTGCGCGCAAGGCGTTGTTGGTCGCATGCACAATAGCGCTTTGAAATTTGGAACGGTCCGTAAAGCCAAGTTCAAGCGCATGCAAGCCGCCCATGACAAACCAGGCTGCAACCTGCGGGTCCTCAACCATAAAGACACCTTCAGCCACGCCCTGTTGTACAAGCCGCTCGACCAGAGGAGCCAGGCGCGGCAACAATCTGTCAGCCATGCGGTCATGGACCGCCCTGTTCTCGGGCCTGTGATAAATTTCCGTGAGTTCCCGCCCTGCCTTCTCACTGAGAAGGGCAAGTATTGCATCGCGCAAAGCTAAAAGACTGCCAATTGCACCGGAGTTGCGCGCAGTCACTGATTTTTCTATCACTTCAACCATTTCATCTGCCATCTGCTCCGCCACGGCATTGACAATGTCATTTTTAGCCTTAAAATAAAGGTAAAAAGTCCCTTGCGCCACCCCTGCAGCCTTGACAATGTCACTTACTGCGGAACAGGCAACGCCTTTGGTTGAGAATACTTTTCTCGCAGCTGTAATTAAGTCATTGCGCCGAGTTTCCGGCTCTTTTATCCTCCTGGAAGCCGCCATAATATATTATTATGACTGATTGTCAGTCATTGTCAAGTGAAATTAACCTCTCCGGCTAAAGCCAAAGTTTCTCTCCCTTTGGAAAGACGTCCTTTTTCTTCCGAATAATCCATCCGGTCAGGACTGCCGGCACCACTGTATCAATAGTTAACGTGTTTTTCTCAATCCCAATTTGGACACGTATTCTTAAAAAACTAGTATTCCGCCTTTTATCGAGGTGGCCATGAAATGCCCGCGGTTTTAATGAATTTTACAATACTATTCTTCGTTCCATATTAATGTCAAGGCCTGCGCAAGCCTTCGAAAAATAAGCTTTCTGATAATATGGGTCCGCATTTTTAAACCGTTTACCGGCTTGTGCACCCGCCTTGGTTTGGTTATACTGAGTCTCTGAGCAAGCAGCCATATTCTCCCCGAGGTGTGCTATGGATTTTGTGGAATGTAAACCAGGACGCATTTTTCTTTTAAAATTCATGCATGGCGACAACATTCTTGATGCGTTGCGCAATTTTTGTAAAACAACCGGGGTCAGATCCGCTTTTTTCGCTCTTTTGGGCGGACTCCAATCCGGCGCCATTGTCACCGGCCCCAAAAAACCCGTCATCCCGCCCACTCCCAATTGGGTCAAGCTCAAGGATGGCTGGGAAATGCTCGGTGTGGGCAGCATTTTCCCTGATGACGAAACCGCCGTTGGCATTCATCTGCATACCGCTGTGGGCAAAGGCTCCCTGGCAAAAACCGGCTGCTTGCGGAAAAACGGCAGGGTTTTCATTGTGGCGGAGGCGATGCTGTATGAAATCAAGGGAACCAAGGCGCACAAAGCCCTGGACCCCAAAGCCAGGATCAAATTGCTGCAATTGCGCTGATGCGTTATTACAGGCAAGGGCGTGCGAAATATTCCCTGCAAAACGTAAATGCTGTATCCCCTTCTTCCCTATACAGCCTCCAACCTGGTCATGACCTGCTTTTCAGCCTGAGACAGGCGCAGTAAAAGTCCGGATAATGTTTATAAATGTCTATTCTCCCTGGTTTTGCCGGCCAAGCTAATGAGCCCGGCAGCCCTGCTCCATTCCTGGGCAATACGATCAAAATCCTCTGCGCCTTGTCGTAAACGCTGATCCCGGAGATGTTCTCCGGCTGCGCGTAAAAAATCGCGATATACTCTCCTAAACAGCCCTCCGCCAGTGCCTCCGCGTTCCATCAGCATGGTAAAAATATTTAATTCCGCTGCTATGTTCCGGCTGCGTTTAAACCAGCCCAAGACCTCACGTCTCAGCTTTTCAATTCCACGATAACCCGGGTTTTGGATCGGCGCGCCGATATACGCTGCCGCACTTTCCCTGATGGCACGGCGAAGGCAATCTTTCAAGTTTGGCAATTCGTCCTCCGCACAAGGCTGAAGGATATATTGGGCAAGGACATGAAGTCTTTGGCTTTTCTGGCTTCCGCCAGACCGGCCAATGTCGTTTTTACCAGGAGCCCTTGTTGGCGGGTGTCTGCCATATAGGCGTGGGTATCGTCATATCCGTAGATGACGGCATAATGCGCGGCAAAATGAATTTTGTGCCCAAATAATCCAGGTAATAACAATCCAGTTTGAGTCCGACCGGCCGGCCTTTTTCCAATATCCCCCGGATGTTTTTCCAAGCCTTGCTGGCCGAAGTTGTTTGTGACATCTCCAATGGTATTTTCATCACCGTGCAGAATGTTCTCATCATCGCGTCTGGTTTGGCTCTGCCGCCGATGAAAGGAAAGCCCGTTTTTTTCATATCCCAATAAATAAAGCCCAGGCCCTGTCCCAATCCGAAAATCATGGGTTCTGTAAATTCCAGGCCGGGGCAGGTTGCGGCAAGTTTCCCAATGCCGTTGTTTCACAGTGCCGGCCTTGAAAAGGTGTAGATTTGCGGATGGTCATGGCTGCCTCCTCGAACGGTTTTGAACAGTATAGCAATCGCCGGAGACGGCCCTATGTCAGGTTTGGTTTTACTTTTTCAGGAATGCATGCCCAGGCCCGGGAGACAATGCCTGTTTCCAGGGAAAACCACACCTGGCCTCCCCCTTTCTAGAAAAGGGTATAGGTCAAGCCCGCAGCCATAGTTTGGTTGAGTTGGCGTCTGCTGGACTGGGTTTTATCGTAATAAAGGATCAAATGAAAACTTACAGTGATGTATTTTGCCACATTCGCATTCAGCATGTTTTCCCAGCGCGCCACCACCTCAGCCATGGTTTTGGTATTGGAAAAGATGTTCAACTGGCTGGTAAAAACCAGGAGCTCGCTCAATGCGAGTTTGATATCAGTGACTGACTCCAGACCCGGTTCGACTTTGCTCCTCTCTATCTCCGCAGTTTTCGGATCATCCGTATACGGCACCGGATGGTCACGGGTATAGGTTTCCTTGACTGCGAATCCAAGGCGGGTCTTTATCTCTTCATCCCCATACCCTACGCCGAGGCTTTCCGTCAAGTATCCCGGATCCATGAAATTGGATATCGCCGTGCGCGCTTCGTCCGCGTACTGATACCCCTCGGCAAATTGGGTTTGCCCTAATATTGCGGCATAAGGTTTTACAATCCAGGGGAGGCTGTACGTCAACACGCTTTCCAAGCGGATTTCATCCGCGCTTTTACGGTAATCCATGTCCCCCACCTTGGCTTGTCCGTAAACAAACTTCCCCGTGGTAGCCCACGTAAAGGCTTCCTGCATATCCGTCAATCCCATCATCACATTTGCCTGCCAACTTAAGGAATCAGTGCCTCCGGCCGCCCAATTGCTGAAGGCGTTCTGTGTGATGTTGATATTCGCAACCGCCGTCGGCTTCATTCCGTATGCCGCCGCATCTTTTGCCGGCAATGCCTCTCCTGCCGGCGGCGCAGCTCCTGCATCGGGAGACAGTGCCACTGTTTCTTCCGCAAATGCGGTTGTTGCCAATAAAATATGCATTGCCATCATCCCATGCCAGAGTACTTTTTGTGAAATCATGGTCCCCCCCTTATTGACGCTGGGCCTGTGAGTTTTTTAATGCTTTGCCCCCGGATTGCGTCCTTTTATTTTAAAGCAGTTTTTCTTCCAGTTGTTTGATCGGTCTCGGGTAATGTCCGCGACCGCGGAATTTACTGGTATAAATGGCTTTTTGGGGGCAATGGTGAAAACAAGCCCAACACCCATAACAGATATCCTGGTTAAATACCGGATAGGGATTTAAGGCAATGGCTTTGTAAGGGCAGCCTTTTTCACAAGTCCGGCATTTCGTGCACAAGCGTTGATCCACATTTTTAGTGCCCATCTGCTTTCTGGCCATAGTGCGCTTGGGTGCGGGAATTAAAAATAATATATTCTCGCCGATTTTTCTCAGCTTGATTTTCCTGCCAGCAGACCGGTCGCCGCACAAGTTGTTGAGCTGCAAGAGGAAACGTTGAAATGCATTCAATTCCTTGGGATTGGGCGCATCGGTCATGCCCATGCCATTGCATATCATCGGCGGGTAGTTTTCCGGAGTATGCAAAGCATGGCCGGCAATGGTTTTAAAACCGCGCGACCGCGCCAAGCGGCTTACGTCGCGCAGGGCAAATCCCAAAAACATGCCATATGTCACGAACGTAAACGCCAGGCGGCCTTTTTGCTCGGGGATTGCGCGCAGGAATTGAATCATGCGCTGGGGCACGCCCCAAAAATCGGTAAAAGTGGCAAATCCAATAATATCAAAGGAACCCAGATCCGGCAGAACATCC
Source organism: candidate division FCPU426 bacterium (assembly GCA_016929575.1). GTDB lineage: Bacteria > Oederibacteriota > JAAXVQ01 > JAAXVQ01 > JAUVAV01 > JAFGIQ01. The sequence continues at coordinate 23,205 of JAFGIQ010000291.1, read as the reverse complement.
CGCTGCACATCAAACAGTTTCCACTGAACATGGGTCACTTTTTTAGCCATATATTTGCAGGCAAGTTTTGTATTGCCCGAACCTGAATAATAACACAACAATCCCTGCATGGCGTCTCCTGATTAAACTGATCGATGAAACAGCATGTTCATGCATTGAATAACCTGATTTTTTCCTCAGTTGTTAAATGATAAACGCATCTTTTGCTTTAATGATGCTTCCCAAATCACTCTTTTTTAAAAATGACATTATATCAAAACCCCCGTTTAATCTCCATTGGTCTATTCGTTATTTGCAATTTATACGCAATTTGCCTGTCACCCCCTGCGGATAAAAACTCCCCACACTTCATTGTGTATATTGCCTGCCTTTGTGCTATAATCCGCAATCATTCCTGTTTTAATTCCTGTACGTGGGACACAATACATAATTCCTGTGGCATCAGGTAGTTGGGCGCACTTTGCATCATCATAATAATAATTCTGCGGGTGTTATGCTCCCTGAAAATGTGATCTGCTTATGATAACACAGTTTTATCACAAGAGTATTGCAGGGCTGGCCCGGGTCTTCCGCGCCCTTAGCAACCGCAATTACCGCCTGTTTTTCTTCGGGCAGGGCATATCCCTGATCGGAACCTGGATGCAAACCATTTCCATAGGCTGGCTGGTATACCGTCTCACCCATTCGCCGTTCCTGTTGGGCATGGTTGGCTTTGCGGGGCAGATCCCCATGGTCTTCCTGACCCCTTTTGCCGGCGTGCTCTCCGACCGCTGGCAGCGCCGCCGGGTGTTGCTGGCCACGCAGATCCTTGCCATGCTGCAGGCATTCATATTGGCCTTTTTAACCCTTACCGGTTTGATCCGCATCTGGCACCTGATGGCCCTGGCGGTTTTTTTGGGTTTGGTCAATTCCTTTGATATGCCAACCCGCCAGGCTTTCACTTTGGAAATGGTCAACCGCAAGGAAGATCTGGCCAATGCCATTGCCCTGAATTCATCGCTTTTCAACGTTTCACGCCTGATCGGACCTACCATCGCCGGCATTTTAATCGCGCTGGTGGGCGAAGGCACCTGCTTCCTCATCAATGCCATCAGCTATACCGCCGTGATCTTCGCCCTGCTGGCCATGCGTCTTGCACCGGCCACGGCACCAACCTATGAAAAAAACATCCTGCATGGTTTGCACGTCGGCGTCCGGTACGCATTCGGCTTCATGCCGATCCGGAATATCCTGCTGCTGCTGTCGTTGGTCAGCCTGGTCGGCATGCCGTACACCGTGTTGATGCCTGTTTTTGCCAAGGACATTCTTCATGGCGGGCCGGACACTTTGGGCATTCTCATGGCCAGCACCGGAGTGGGTGCATTGGTTGGAGCGGTGTACCTGGCTGCGCGCAAATCCATTCTCGGCTTGGGCGCGCGGATTCCTTTTGCCGCCGCCTGCTTTGCCCTGAGCCTGATCGGCTTCTCTTTCTCCCGCCATTTTGCGCTTTCCCTGGTTCTGCTGGCTTTCGCGGGCTTTGGCATGATGGTGAGTCTGGCGGCCAGCAATACCATCCTCCAGACAATTGCCGATGAGGACAAGCGCGGCCGGCTCATGAGTTTTTACGTCCTGGCCTTTGCTGGCATGGCGCCTTTTGGCTGTTTGTTGGCAGGTACCTTTTCAACCAGGATCGGCGCTCCGGCCACTCTTGCCCTGGGTGGTATTTTATGCCTGCTCGGGTCGGGGTTGTTTGCCTGGAAACTGCGGCAACTGCGTTTGCTGGTCCGCCCCATTTATCAACAAAAAGGCATTCTGCCCTCCGTGGCTAAAGGGTTGGCAACTGCCAGCGAACTTTCTTCAGCTCCCAGGGAGAGCTGACTGTCAGATAAAACCAAAGGGTGTCCATTATCCTCCCCGTTGCGCGCGTTTGCCGCCAAGGGTTTGGATTGCCCGGGGTTCAGCCGGGCATGCCCCTCTCTGCGCAGTGCCTGCGGATGTATGCCATTCCGCGGGTTTGAGACGCGCCTGCCCCTGCGCTGGAAATCTTCATTGCCAGGGCCTTATCCCCGCCCGGCTCTTCCTGCATTGGGGCACAACTCCTACTACCTGCGGAATCAGGTGTTGTGTCCCAATTTTGCATGAATCTTGTTTTTTTAATTTGAGCTAAAGAGCATCTTTTGATATTATTAAACGAGTCTTGCATATGATCTTCATCGTGATAAGGAGAATATTATGGTCGAGCTTCTTTTGGTGGTGGTTTTGGTAGTGGTTATTGTTCTTTTGGTAACCCATCGTATTTAACTGAAACACACATATCCCTTCTAAATTTACACACCCTCCCCCCGGGGAGTGGCGTGCATCAACCTGGATTTCAGAGATTACTTTATTATAACAAACCCCTCCTAACTCCGGAAGATAACCTCTTCCCGATAAAACATCCACCGGGCAAAGATGAGCGCCAACACAATATAGACCAGTGCCCACAGCAGGGTTACGGTTATATGCAACGGCTGGTATACTCCCAGCACCAGCTCTTTGATGACCATGCTGATATTAACCAGCGGGATGTGAAAATAATGAATTCCTATGGTTTTACTATCCATCATAAAAGGGCTGTACCCCGCAGCCATGCTGATGAGTGCCAGCGGTGCGAGGTAGGTTTGCGCTTCTTTGGATGAGCGCGCGTAAATGCTCAAGGCCAATTCGACCGCTGCAAATATCATGGTCAGCACGACAGTGAGAAGCGCAATGCCGGTCACAGACAGGGGGTGCACAAGCAAAGGCAATTTTTCCCCCGCAAACAAATCCGGGCTCATCTGGTAGGAAATGGCAAACCCGACCATAAATGCCATCACGCCGATCACGCCGGTCACGGTGATGGCAAGAAATTTTCCCAACAGCAAATCCAGGCGCCGGGCGGGAGTGGCCAGCAGGGGCTCGATGGTTGCTCTTTCTTTCTCGCCTGCTCCCAGGTCAACAGCCGCCGCCAAGGGGCTGGTGGCCGAATACACCACCAACAGCAAAGGCAGTATCAATGAAAGCAGCATCAGGCCCGCACCGGCGGTTTTCGCATCAGCGGCCTGCTCGCGGATGGCCAGCGGTTCGAGCAAACGGATATCCATCCCCTGTTCTGCCCAGCGCAAGCGGACAATCTCCTGCGCATAGGCCTCCAACAGCGACTTCAAGCGCGCCGCGGCTCTGACCGACAATTGCTGTGATGCATCAAATACGATTCTGGCTTCCGCGGTTTCACCTGCCGCTATTCTGCCATCAAGATCATCGGGCAGAATCAATGCCGCGTAGGCTTTCCCCTGCTCCACCTCCCGCTCGGGAACATGGGTCAGGACCAAATGCATGCCGCTTTGTTCCGACAAATATGCCTGCAAGGCGCTGCTTTTGCCCGTCAGACTGATTTTCAGATTTCTCTCCATTGTCTGCATATTATGCCGTTGATTCAGGTTCATAAAACCAAAAACAAGGGGAAAAATGACGATGGGTATTAGAATTCCCACCACGAGGGTCCTTTTATCCCGCAGCAGCTCCTTGAGCTCCTTTTGAAAAACAACTATTCCCGCCCTTGCTGTCATTGCCCATCTCCGGTAACACGCAAAAATATGCTCTTGATATTCCCCCCATGCCTGGCTTTAATATCCGATACAGTCCCGTCTTCCAGCAGCCGGCCTCTGTGGATGATGACCAGCCGGTCGCCCAGTTTTTCAATTTCTTCCGTATGGTGGCTGGAAAACAAAATGGTCTTGTTTTCCGATTTGCAGTCCTGCAAAAACGCCCAGATGATTTCCGAGGAAGCAATATCCAAGCCGGCGGTAGGCTCGTCCAAAAGCATGATCGAAGGATTGTGGATGATGGAGCGGGCAATGGCGGTTTTTTGCTTCATGCCCTTGGAAAACGTGCCCGCCCTTTTATCAATATAGTCTTCCATAGCCAGCATCCGGATCAGCCGTTCCAGGCGTTCATTCGCGACAGCTGCGGGTATCTGGTTCAAATCTGAAAAATAGCGGATGTTTTCCCTGGCACTCAGGCGGTCATACAGGCCGGTTTCGCCGCCAAATAAAGTGCCGATCCTGCCTCTGACTTGTGCGGGGTGAAGGCATAGATCGATCCCATCCATCACCGCCGTCCCCTGTGTCGGCCGCAGCATCGTGGCCAGCATTCTCAGCGTGGTGGTTTTGCCTGCGCCGTTTTCCCCCAGCAGGCACACCACCTGCCCCTTGGGCACAATAAAACTCACGCTGTCAACCGCTTTGCACGATCCGGCTTTAAATACCTTCGTCAGATTCCTGACTTCAATCACGAAAAATCCTCCCGGCAAACCTATGCGTCCAGGGGAAACCAAACACCCACCCAAGCTTTCTTGTCAACTTGCGTTGTGCTACCCTCTCTCCATCCAACCCCACACCATGCTGCAAGCATGTAGTGTATTTCCCGTGCTCGCAGATCGCGCGCCGAAACATGCCCCCTTTTCCTACCGGGGGGAGAATTCGTATGCCGGAGCCTTCCCCTCCATACTGAAGATCTCCCCGGCCAGTAAGGGCAATCTCGCCTGATCGTGTTTCACGCCTTTTTTGGCGGCGAGGTTCATCGCCAGAAACAATAATGGATGGGCCAGGTTTCCCGGGAGTCTGTGCAGGATCGACGATAATTTCGAGTACTCATTCTTCACCCAGTTGGTTCCGGTCTGCAACTCGTAGGAGGTCATGCTTTTCGGCTTGAAGACAACGGTCGAGTGGTCATAGTATCGCCAATCCGCCGTCAACAAACGCCCTTCTCTTTTATACTGGTCATAGGTTTTTGTCCCCGGATAGGGAGTAAGAATATTCAAAGAGGCGGTCCCGATCCGGTTCTTCGCCAGGAATTCGAGGGTTTGGGGAAATATCGCCTGGGTGTCGCCGTCAAAGCCAAAAACCATAGAGGCGTGAAAATGAATGCCAATGTCCTTCACTTTCTTGATCGCCTCTTCGATTTTATAAAGCTCTTTGATGCTTTTGCGCATGGTCTTCAGTTGGATTTCGGAAACACTTTCCAGTCCAAAGAACAAGGATACGCATCCGCTCTCTGCCGCCATTTTCATGAGTGTGGTGTCCCGGACAAAGGAAATCGAACTCTGCCCCACCCATTTTATCTTCAGCGGTTTGATGGCCCGGAACAATTCTTTGGCATAGACAGTATTGCCCACAATGTTGTCATCCAGGAAGATGTAGGCCTTCCCCCGGGATTCCTGGATATCCCTCACCACGTTGGCCACGGGTACATGGCGGATTTTATTTCCGAACAGGTTCGAAACGCAACAGAAATCGCAATGATAGGGACAGCCGCGGGTCGACATAATCGGAATCACATTGAACAGCCTTTTTTTCGTCTCCTCCCGATACTTCAATGGAATATACCTGTCCAAAGGCAGATTGGGATGGTGATATTTGCGCTGCAGCCTGCCCGCTTGTTGGTCTTCGAGCAGCTGCTCCCAAACCCCCTCCGCCTCCCCCACAACCACGGAATCTGCGTGCAACAGGGCCTCGTCGGGCAGGATCGTGGGATGGACTCCTCCCAGCACCACTTTTTTCCCCCGCTGCCTGAACTCCCTGGCCAGCCTATAGGCCCGGGGGGCATTGGCGGTCATGCAACTGATCCCTACCAAGTCACAATCCTCATCCAGATCAACGGTGTCTGTTTCTTCTTCCACGATCTTCACTTGATGTTCGGGATTCGTGAGCCCCTGCAAAATATGCAGCGCCAGCTGCGGGATCATGAGTCCGTGTGCTGTCTTTCGGTCTAGTTGTATGCTTGGGGAAATCAATAGGATTTTCATTTTCACCTTTTCCGACAGCTGTGATTTTCCCGCGGGATTCCGGGGATATAACTACTGATTGGGGCTTTTTGGTTACAATGCATGGCATCCTGTTCTTTCGAGGCAACCCCGAACAATTTTTAGTAAAGTATTGCGCTCTGCTCGCTGCGTTTTATACGGCAACTTCTTGCAGCAGATAATGGTTCAACCGGCGATTGACCGCAATGGTTTTCTGTTATTTATTCTTCCATTGCTTTGAAAAAGCGGGGACACGTGGCAAGCACATCTCTCCATTTTTTTCTGGCGGGGCATGATATAAACCGTCCACATGACTTCGTTTTCGGTTACAGTCAACATCCCCTTTTACGGGCGATTATTCTTTGGGTTTTAACAACCCTTTGAGGGTGTCGAGCATCACCTGCTTTCTCTCTGTCTGGACAGCGTTTTTATATTCCTGATCAGGAATGAACACTATGGTTTTATTGACATTGCCTTTAAGCATCATATTCCGCGCAGCATTTTCAGATCGCACGCGGGTTTGCCGGTTCTGGATCATTCTATTATTTTTCTCCCGAATTAAACAAACCACCTCCGGCAGCAGCGTGCTCCGTCAACCCGCCCCCCTTCCGGGCTTTACTATCATCTTCGGCAAATAGACAGGAATGATAAGCGGCATAAACCGGATCATTGACGATTCTATCACTTCTGGGCTTTTTATAAATGACTAAATCACGGATATTTTCCTTTTTTCCTTGTTGGCCGCCTGTTTTTTGAATCCCATCAATATTTTTCAAAGTAGGCACCATCCCTCGTGACCGCAAGATGCGGGGGCTGACCCCGAAATACCATGCCGCCTCTTCTCCGCCGCTTATCATGTATCTTTCCGTTGGTATTCTTCAATCAGGCGCCTGTGCCTGGCCGCGTATTCGCTGCCGGGAGTATTCCCGCAATTCCTGCAGGCCAGGTCGTAGGCTGAATTGATCGTCTGGCATTCCGGGCAGGAGTAGTGCTGCAACTGCTCCTGATACCAGGTCTCATATCCCACTTCCCTTATGCGCGCCAGATTGCCCCAGAGTTCGGCGCGGTGCGGGCGCGCAGCCTGGAATTGCCGTAAGTTTTGGCATGGATACTCCCCGCACGCATCGCAATATTCTATATTCCGCTTTGCAGCACAGGCGGCCAATGCACACGCCCGGCAATACCAGCATCTTCTTTCCGCCCGGCAGCCGTCGCACGCAACCTCCGCCACCGGCCGCCCAAAGCCTTGTGCCAGTCGTTTCAACCGTTCCGGATCTTCCTGGGTCCCGATGTACAATGTGCAAGCCGGGCAAAACAGTCCGCATACCGCAGCCTTGCGCTGGTCGGGTATCCTGTGTTCTGCATGTGATTTGGGCACGGGGCATTCATCCTTCTGTTTGCTTCGTTTGTTTTCATTAAAACATATTATGCACGCGGTAGCGCTTAGTATCATAATAATTGAGGATCAATACCGGCATCATATAAAGGCGGAGCATGAGGCCCCGCAGGGCCAATGCCTTCCGCGTGCGACACAACCACGCAGAAAAACTTCCGGCCTTTAATACCCTGCTCTTTTTTCGCCATTGTTTCCCAGATCCCGGAGCGCAATACTCAGTGCATATTTATCTTTTCATCACAGACAAGATAACATTTTTTAATTTTTTTGCATTCCAAACAACATGCACCAGTATCAGGATCAGCGCCAATTTGGGGACCAGATGATGCACTGCCCGCCAAGGGGTATGCATGGCCCCAAATCCAAGCTGCGGGGAGATAATGATGCCGCTGAGCACGGACAAAATTACCAACACACATATCAGCTTGCTCAGCAGCATAAAAACCTTCCTGGCTGCTCCTGCCGGAGATTTGCGGACTTGCTGCCAGTATAATCCCAAGTGCAAAGCCATCCCGCCGGCCACCATCAACCCCACCAATTCATGCACAGCCGAGGCGGCGAGGAGTTTTTCGGCTTTTTCGTGGCCTAAAATTGCCGCCAGCACCACACCCGCCAGCAAAACACAACTGACCAGAACCGATCTTTGCAAACGTGTCATCCCACCCTCCATATTGACATGGAAATATTCATACAGCTTTTTTGTAAGAATATCACATTTTGACAAAAACCGCCTCCCTTTTAGCAGGCACGAATTGGGGATGCAATCCCTATTCTGTTTTTTTACATTGCACGGTTTTATCCTCCTTGACTTTCATCCATTTGACAAATCCGCCGTGCAGTGCTATACTATCAGCACTATGATCATGCATGCGTTGCTGCACAACTTGCTGCTGGGGCTTAGCTTGTCCCTTCTGGGACCAAGCCACGGGAGCGGTGTGCGCTAAGAGCGAATAGAACAAACCCAAGCCACCGTCTCTTGCGAGGCTGGTGGCTTTTTCTTTTTCTACGGCTGCCGGCCTTGCCCGCGGCGCGGCTGATTCCGAGGAGGATTGCAGCCATGAAAAAGAAACATATGCCTTATCACCGTTATTCCCCCTACCCGGTTGTCGCCTTAAGCCAACGGACCTGGCCGGACCGAACCATACGGCAGGCGCCGATCTGGTGCAGTGTGGATCTGCGCGACGGCAATCAGGCCCTGCGCACACCCATGAAGCTGGCGGAAAAAACCGCCATGTTCGAGTTGCTGCTGTCCATCGGCTTCAAGGAAATAGAAGTCGGGTTTCCGGCCGCATCCACCGTGGAGTACGGCTTCATCCGCAGTTTAATAGAGGAAAAACGCATTCCTGAAGATGTGGTCATCCAGGTATTGACTCCTGCACGCCTTCCCATGATCGAAAAAACTTTTTCCGCCTTGCAGGGCGCCAAGCGGGTTATTGTGCATTTGTACCACTCAACCTCCGCGCTGCAGCGCCGGGTCGTATTCAACCTGGACAAACAGCAGGTCGTGCGCATGGCCAAGGAGGGTGCGTCCTGCATAAAAAACATGCGGAATACGCTTCCTGGAACCACGGTGCAGCTGGAGTATTCTCCGGAAAGTTTTACCGGCACCGAGCTGGACTTTGGCCTGGATATCTGCCGGGCGGTCATGGACATCTGGCAGCCGGATAAAAACGATCCCATGATCATCAACCTCCCTGCCACTGTGGAAATGAGCACGCCCAATGTGTATGCTGACCGGATTGAATGGTTTGGCCGGCATTTGGGCCAGCCGGATGCAGCCATCCTGAGCGTGCATACCCACAATGACCGCGGAACAGCCGTGGCTGCGGCTGAACTGGCACTTTTAGCCGGAGCGCAACGCGTCGAGGGCACCCTGTTCGGAAACGGCGAGCGTACCGGCAATGCGGACTTGATCACACTGGCCTTGAATCTGTTCAGCCAGGGAGTGGATCCTGAATTGGATTTCTCCTGCATTGATACGATCAAGTCTGCCTATGAGAAATATACCCGCATGCCTGTCCCGGACCGCCACCCGTATGCCGGTGCCCTGGTTTACACAGCTTTTTCAGGTTCCCACCAGGATGCCATTCACAAGGGGATGAAGGCCCAGCAAAGCAAGGGGGATGGTGCAAAGTGGGAGGTACCCTATCTGCCCATTGATCCGCGTGATGTGGGCCGCAGTTATGAATCCATCATCCGCATCAACAGCCAGTCCGGGAAAGGCGGCGCGGCGTTTATCCTGGAAAAAGACTGGGGGTTTTCCCTTCCCAAAAATATGCAGCCCGAATTCGGTCAAATCGTCCAAGCGCGCACTGAAGCGTCGGGGAATGAAATTTCCTCTCAGGAAGTTTTCAACTGTTTCCGTGATGCCTACTTGGCCACAAACAAGCCCTATTGCCTGGAATCATTCACAGTGCATTCCCGGCCTGCCGAAGATCACGGAAGTAGCGAGACCACGTCCGTCGCTGCCGACATGTTGGTTCATGGCAAACGTCATCACATCCAAGCGCAAGGAAACGGTCCGGTGGACGCTTTGATGAACGGGCTTAATTGCCGGGGATTCGGAACTTTCGCATTGCTTCATTACAGTGAGCACGCCCTCAAGTCCGGGTCGGATGCTGAAGCAGTGGCCTATGTGCAAATTTGCGCCGATGGCAATCGTTCATTTTTTGGCGTCGGCATTGACCACAGCATAAGCACGGCCGCAGTCAAAGCAGTAATCAGTGCTTTAAACCGGCAACAGTAGTTTTTCCGGGCCACCATACTTATTCGAGCATCATGTGTATTGTGGTTCCTGCCTCCGGATCACCGGACACAAGGGATGGCCCGTTTTTACTGGGTGTGAAGGAGTTCCTCAGCATATACAATTTTCGCCCCATACTTTTCATAGTCCCTGATTTTCACTTCCCGGGATTCATCCGACTCTCCGGCAACAGCATTGCGGACTATCTTGACGCCGTATTCTCTGTTTATAGCTCCTTGGCAAGTCCGGTCCACACAGGCCTCTGCTGCCATACCGGTCAGAACCAGTTGGTTTACCTCGTTTTTCCGTAAAAAAGCGTCAAAATCACTATTGGTAAAAGCATCCATCCTATGCTTGACAAAATGATTCTGGCTGACTGTCAATATCCGGGGATCCATATTTGCACCCGGCATTCCCTCCAGCAAAATATCCCTGGTGACCAAACGTAATATTGAGTTTTTACGATATTCATGGGTAATATAAATCACCAGCCAATCATTTTCTTCTGCAATTTTAATCAGGGAATTAACGACCGGGATCATGGCATCTGTTTGGGCGAGATTCAAGGGATGCTTTCCATCCTTTTCCGTCAAATCTTTTTGAATGTCAATAACCAACAATGCGGCTTTATCCGTCTGATAGGCGGGAATGGGCGTTCCTTTGGTGGCGGCGGCAAACTGATATAAGACTCCAAATAATCCCATAAATATGACTACCATTGCCCCTGCAACAAGTAAAAATATTTTCTTCATTCTCATCACTATTCCCCCTATGTTTTTCCTGCCGTGAACAGAGTGAAGAAGTTAAAATACGAGAATAACCCCCGTTCAGACCCGTAAAACTCTTCGTGGTTGTAAGAATCAGTCATTTTAATTTTTTGTCTCCGCCCCCACAGCCAACCGGTAAGCCACCATCTCTTTACTATTGCGAACCAGCAGGATATCATTCACCAGCGCCGGATGGTTCCAGACCCTGCCCTTGATTCCCTGGATGCGGGCAAGTTCGGTGAACTTTTCAGGCTCGGCCTTGACCAATGCCAGCTCGCCTTGTTCGGAAATCACAATGAATAAATCCTGATCAGCCAATAGCATGAGCTGGCCGCCGCCATAGCGTCCGCCCCGCCACTTCAGCGTGCCGTCCTCGGCATTAATGCTCACCAGAGCAGGAGCATCAAATCCATACACATGACCTTTGTGTATAACAATATCATTGAAGTAGGGCTTTATGTCCGTGGATGTCCATTTCTCTTCCGTGATCCAACCGTCTGGTCCCAGCGATATTGCTACGCGGCGTATGGCCATGCCCTCGCCTGAGCTGACCAAAAGACTGCCGTTTTCCATCAAAGCCGGCTGCACAATACGCTCGCCCTTCGGCCACTTGTACTCCCATAGCACTGAACCATCAGCCGCGTTTACACCGACTGCTCCGGCTGAACTCATCAGCAGCACCTGTTCGACTCCGTCGATGGTCAAGAGCTGTGGCGAGCTATAGCTTTTGCCGCCGTTGGGTCCGCGCCAGCGCGGCTCACCAGTAGCACAGTCATACGCCAACAGCATGCCCTCCACGGCAATAATAACCTTGTCATCGACTGCCAAAGGAGAGCTGGTGAGCGCCCAGGCCGGGATATCCACCTTGTTTTCAACGCCCACCTGGCGCGACCACACCACGGATCCGTCTTGTTCATCAAGTACATTTAAAACCCCGGTAGGGCCAAATGTAAATACACGGCCGTTATACAAAGTCGGCGTGGAACGCGGCCCGGCGCCAGCATGAGAGTCCCAGAACCGCTCCTGGTCGCGGTGTTTCCATACCGGCTTGCCGGTGTTGAGGTTATAACAGGAAACAACCTCGTATTTCCCGCGCTGCTCCTGGGTATAGAGCAAAGATCCTTTCACTGCAAATGATGAGCAGCCCGGACCAATCTTTCTGGACCACAGCTTCTCCGGCGGTGAAGCGGACCAATCGGTCGCAATATTCGTTCCATGTAAAATGCTGTCGCGGTTGGGGCCGCGAAAACCCGGCCAATTGACACCTGCGCCATTGGCATCGGTTGCTGGCTCAAGTGTTTCCGGCTCGTCACTGCTTGTGGCCAAGAGCTGCTCTTCCGCAGTAGGGGCCCACCGCCAAGTAAGATCCGCACCAGCGTCGCTGGTAATTCCTTCGGATCGCACGAGGGTCCATCCTCCGCATGCAAGCAGTATGACTGCCACCATGATCACGCGGCGGGGGGTATCAGGCAGACTCCGGGCAGCCACTGCCCAAACGACAAAGGCAAGGCTCACGAGCGGCACGGCGTACATGAAAAACATCAGCCCCATCATCCCTGTCCGAATCGATGTGTCATTGATGAAAAATGTCGCGGCGAGTGTAACGATCATGAGGGCAACCGCCCCCCAGCGCTCGAAACGCGGCGCCCGGCTGAAAAAGGCCCACCAAGCCATTATCGCTATCCCACCCAAAAGCCCGGTCATCATTGCCGCTGCAGCGCCATTTGCGTCTGGCATGACTACAGGGAGACCAAACCTGATCAGCCATTGCAGAATCACAATGACCACCCCCGGCCACAGCCGGAGGTGCTTTTGCTGAGTCGGTTCGCCGGATGAAACGCCTTTCACTCCATTTAGCATTGTCTGCACCTCTCCTTGCTTTTTGGGACATAATACTTAATTTACGTTTTACGTAAGGTTTGCTAAAAAATGCCTGGTTTTATGAAAGTTACAAAAAAAGTTCTATTAAGTATTGTGTCCCAGATCACTTCACGACCGCCAGTTTAAGCTTGGACTTTTCCGTTCCATCGACCAGCATCCGCGCCAGGTACACTCCCGCAGCCCTGCCTGTAAGATCCCATCTCAGGCTCTGCCCCCGGCCAGCTGGAAAATCATCGGTCAAACTCACAACCTGTTCGCCGGCAAGATTATAAATCCGGATTTCAACCCTGGCCGCTTCATCCAGGTGAAATACAAATGTCATTAATCCCTTGGCCGGGTTGGGGAACGCCAGCACTGCCCTCCCGCCCAAATCCACGCCCAAAAATGGATGCAGGGGCGTGGTCGTAAATGTAGGAGCTACCGTGTATGTGGAAGTGCAAGTCGTCGTAGGTGTCAGCGTGGGTGAAACCGTAATCGAAGGCGAGGCGCTGGGTGTTTCCGTAACCGAAGGTGTTGGCATTGTCGGCGTGCTGGTGGGCGTGCTGGTCAGCGTGGGTGAAACTGTATTGGAAGGCGAGGCGCTGGATGTTTCCGTAACCGAAGGCGTCGGCATTGTCGGCGTGCTGGTGGGCGTGCTGGTCAGCGTGGGTGACATCGTATTGGAAGGCGAGGCGCTGGGTGTTTCTGAAACCGAAGGTGTTGGCGTGGGGGTGGATGAAAAAGTCGCGGTGGGTGAAACCGTTGCGGTCTGGGTAAAAGTCTGCGAGTGGGTCAGTGTCGCTGTGGCTGTGAATGGACTTTGGGCCATGGCCTGTGGGCTATTGGACACATTGGCGGTGTTGCCGGCCTCATCCACGGAAACCACGGCAAAATAATAGAAACTCCCGGCAGTCAAACCAGTAACGGTAAACGTTTCCACCTGCCCCGAAGTTTGCGGGATCATGCTCTGAGGCGCTTTGGCCGCAGCATTGAATTTTATATTCGAATCAATCACCGCGCCGTCATAGGCAATGGCATACCGGGCCACTCTGGACGTGGCATTATCTGCAGGTGCGGTCCAAATCAGGCTTACTTCCCCGGGATTTGCTCCCGTGGAGGATCCCAAATCACTTATGGCATCCGGCATGATGGAATCGGTCCTTTTGTAGTAAATCTCGAAATTGCCGTCGCGGTCATCGGCCCATGCCAGATGATATGTTGCCATGCCAGGGCTGGAAGGATCCTTGGCTGTCTGAACCGGTAAAATTGAAATCCCCAAATCGGATGTCAGCCGCAGCGGCGGCGTGAAGGCGATGTTGCCCCCGCCCCCGCCCTCTGCATAATAAATCTCATAATTTCCGTCGCGATTGTCAGCCCATACCAAGCCCTGGTGTGATCCGTCCCTCGGGCAAATTCCGAGGTTTTGCGGACCAACCGCCGCTGAAGTAATGGTATTGGGGGCGCAATCCAAGTCCATGAAGCCACGATCCCAGGTAATTTGCGGGCCACCCAAGCGCCCGGCCTCCCAGTAGACCTGATCTGTTCCCTGCCGGTCATCCAAAAACGTGACATCCACCCCCGCAGCCGTGTCCCCGCAAACAAATAGGTCAGGCCGGCGAGAGGCGCAGCTGCCCCATTTGTAGCTGATGTCGCTCGCCCCGGGTAGGCCGGCATTATCATTCCAGGTCACGCCGTCTTGGCTCCAGGTGAAGAGAATGCTGCTGCTGGGCCCGCTGTTTTCCTCCCAGACCAAAAACAAATCATTGCTCGGAAACCAGGAATAATTCCGGCTGGCAATGGCTGGCAGCGTGGCCCCCACCGAATCTGGCTTAATACTGACCACAGCGGCGCTGGTGACATTACTGTAATAGATCTTTGCCGAACCGGATGAATTGTCGGCCCATACCACATGCATCCCCAAGCCATTGACCGTGGCGCGGGGACAGCTGAAATTAATGGTGGCATTATACCTGGCCGAAACATTGGTTGCCGCTCCAATCGCACCGGTCAAATCCGTCCAGGTTGAGCCGTTGTCAATGCTCATGATGGCATATATATCCCCTGAGCCACCGCGGTAATCAAGCCAAGTAAGATAAAGCCGGTTGGGCGTGTACCAGGTAAGATAGGGGCAGGTCGAATCGGCAGGTTGATTGGTAAGCTGGCTTTCTGCTGACCATGTCTTTCCTGAGTCAAGGCTCCGGCAAAAATACAAATTCCAGTTTCCCGACCGGTCGTCAGTCCAAACTGCATAGATCGAAGTGCCTGAGGCATCACAGGTTATGGAGGGAGACTGGGATTGTCCGGCATTGTTGATCAGGCGTTTGTCATAAATCCAGCCGTCGGGAGATGCAAAAACCGGCACTACAGTGAGTAAAGCCATCCCAAGCCAACCAATGCTTCCCAGGCGCCTCATAAGAAGTTTTCCCCTCGCTTGGATTGATGGTGCATTTCCTGCTTGTTTTAGTAAGATGAAATGATTATATCATGATATCAGTGTACAAGATCGGGGTTTTAATATATGTTATCCTAACTTCCCCACTCCTGAATTCCCCCAAAACAGAATATCACCATCGTATGGCAGCGCCTGCCCAGCTTAACCCGCCGCCGAATCCTATTAAAAATATAGTATCGCCTTTTTTAAAGCGGTTGTTTCTCCAGGCTTCTTCCAAGGCCAAGCCTATGGAAGCCGACGAGGTGTTGCCGTATTTCTCAATATTCATAATAAAACGGTCCATAGGAATATTCTTACGATCGGCGACTGCTTGCGCAATCCTTAAATTCGCCTGATGCGGAACAATATAAAAATGATCCTGTTCCTCCAGCCCGGCTTTGACCTTCAGCGCATCGATTAGCCGGCTGATCGTATTCACCGCAAACCGGAATATTTTTTGCCCATCCTGCCAAAAATACGGATCTCCCTCCCGGGCTCCCATTGTCACGAACTCGAAACCTTCGGGATCGCTTCCCAACTCAACGGCAAGCAGTTCATGCTCCCAGTTTTCTTTCGAGAGAAGAATTGCAGCTGCGCCATCCCCGAAAAGAATACAGGATCTCCGGTCACGATAATTTGTAAACAGGGACATTTTTTCGCTGGCAGTCACCAGGCCATACTGATACTGCGCCGCGGCCATCATGCTGCTGGCGACCGCCAGGCCGTATACCAGACCTGAGCAAGTGGCATTGATGTCAAAACAAGCCGGTTTTTTTAATTTTAACCGGTTGGCGACAATGCTGGCTTGATAAGGGCAGCTCTTTTCACTCGTACCGCTGGACGCGACGAAAAGATCCGGAGTGATATCCGTGTCCCGCAGACAATTTCGGGCTGCCTCCAGCGCCATATCCGAGGCATGCATGTCCTTGGGAGCAATCCGCCGTTCACGGATTCCCGTGCGCTGGACGATCCAATCGTCCGTAGTGTCGACCATTTTCTCCAGATCCTGGTTGGTGAGTTTTTGTTCGGGAACAAAAGCCCCGATGGAAAGCAACCCTATCTTCGTCATTTTTCTCCCGACTCCTTTTCATGGATGATCCGCAAATGGGCGGCCGCTTCATAGGTGAGACAAGTGATGGTGAAAGTTCCATGCAATACCAGATCTTTTTGAGTCTTCAGCACTACTTCCACCACTCTTTTCCTTTTGTGTGAGCCAACCACTTTCGCCTTGGCGAGGATGCGGTCCCCGGCATAAGCCGGCGCAATGTATTCGATTTTCGCTTCCGCGGTCAGGGCTATCTTTGCATCAACCACGGCATTGGCAATGGTATTCGCCTGGGCAAAAAGGATATGCCCTCTGACAATTTTGGTTTTTTCCAAGCTCATCGCTTCGGTGGTTTCCAATAAAGAAAGGCCCTCTTTGTCAGATTCGATTTCCAATATCTCGCCAATGACTTCCTGATTGGACAAAGCCCGGGACTGGGCGAAAAGATTGTGGGTAATGTCTTTTCCCCTTTTTCTTACTTCCGGGATGCCCATTCTCCGCCGGTCCGACCGCACGGTATGGATGCTCACCTGCAGGAGAGTGGCCAGGTCTTCATCGGAAATGAACGGATTTTTTTTAATTTCCGTTTCTATCCGTTCATGCCTTTCTTCTGAATTGCTCTTTCCGTTCATGCTCGCTCCGCCATATCAGTTTCTTATATCATTTTGTCATATTATTAAATGCTATTTATGGGGTGTCAAGTGTAAAACACAATCATAGCCGGGGACGGCAAGGCCAGGATCAAAGCCACTTGCTAATTTAAGGGGATTCTACGGGGGCGGAGGGCTGTTCTCCCATCATTGTCACTCTACATGCTTCATTTTGCCGCATTATTTAATTGTGGCTTTAATTTCATTTTTGCTGCCATGACCCGCAATTTATCTTTAAGTCGAGCGTTTTTCTCTTTGCTATCAAATGGCCCGCCAAGGTCCACTATGAAACTATGTGCTGTGCGCAATGCATCCAATGGCAATAATGCACAACAGAGGCAAAAATAGCTTTTAGAACGTCCATCATCATATTTCTTCAACCAATCTTTCAGAATATTCATTCTTATTCTTTGCTGTACAATAAAACCTTCGATTCCGTTTTTTCTAATAAAATCATGATTTGCGAATACTCTGGCATGCGTTACAAACGAATCATAGTTTTTTCTTTCTTTATCAAACCGGCGGCACGGGTATTCTTTGCATTCCGAACATACTTCCAAGCCTTTTTCAGTCACACAGCAAGTCAGATATCCGCACGACGGATGCTTGTCCTTGAATTTTTTTCCGCCGCATCCAGGACAAACAGATTCGCCTTTGGTATAAAATCTCGGACATAACCCGCAATCAATTCCGCAACATCCAACTGTATAATATTCTTTCAATGCTTTTGCCATATTGACACCTATTCCCGGGACGGCGTCTCGAACGTGATGCCGGACAGAACTGGCGGTCTGACAAGTTCGTGCACGGCTTATGCTCTCAAAGATCTGGCGAGGCGGAATCCAAGGTCATCGATTCGAAATTCCGGGTGACTGCGGCGGCGATTCGAAGCCAGGCAGCCTCTCGCCGGATCGTTCCAGCCGCCACCGCGAAAAACCCGATAGGTGCCGTATACTTTCTCATCGTACAGATCCCAACACCACTCCCAGACATTTCCCAGCATATCAAACAGTCCCCATGTGTTCGGTTCCTTCTTCCCTACTTCATGTGTTTTACTGTTTGAGTTTTCTTTATACCAGGCGATCCTGTCAAGCTCGCCATATCTGACTTCCTTATTCCCTGCTCTGCAAGCATACTCCCACTCGGCTTCAGAAGGGAGTCTAAAGCCATCAGATTCGCAATTACAGATGATATTTCGGCCATCATGACTCATGGAATAATACTCGTCTAATCCGGTTTTCCGAGAAAGCAGATTGCAAAATTCCATTGCATCATTCCACGAAACATTTTCTACCGGATTTTGATCACCTTTTAGGGAAGAAGGGGATTTTTTGGTAATAGTAAAATATAGTTTCTGGGTTACTGGATATCTGGCGAGAAGGAAAGGATATATTTTTTCTTTCCATGTGCGTTGTATTCTAGCGTCCCGCAACATTATTTCTCCCTGCGGAATTGCAGCCATTTGCACATTCAGGGCCATATTTTATGCCACTTTTTCCGGATTTGCATCCTTTGGCATTTCCCCTTCTTTCTGTTGACATATAACTTATTGGATATTTCTCGTTATATCCTCTTGAATTACTTAAAACAACTCCACTGAGTATTGTGTCCCAGGAACAACTATTCCTTAAGCAGTTTCTCTTTTGGTCTGAGCGGCCCGGCTAACTGTAGAAAAACCTTGTTATCCTTGGCCGCCATAGCAATATTCCACATGTACTTGCCCAGTTCGCCGGTCGCCATTTCCAAATCCATTTTGCCATCAGGTCTTTTTATTGCCGGAGTTTCTGAGAAAGGCTGCCCTGTGTCAGGATTTAAGAATCTTTTTAGCCAGTAATTGATCAATGACGGTTGGACATAGCCCTTTAAAGTAAAAGCCTGCCTGGGCGTGGTTACATACTTGCCTGTCAGAGGACGCTGGTAGAGCATCATGGTCCAGATTAAAAGCTCAAAAACCCGTTTTAAATAATCTTTCATTTCCTGGCGGGATACAATCCTGCCTTGCAGCTGCAGCGGCTCCTGCTCTGCCAGTTCTGCTACTTTTTCCGGCGAGATTCCCCCGGTTCTCAGGTCATATTCAAGGTTAGCCAGTTCAAGTTGAATGGATAACCTCTGCCGGCTGAGATAGGTTTGCGCCATGTCCAGAATCGACACCCCCGGAGTATCGCTGGCTTCAAAAACCGGGGAGGGACGCGAAAGATCTTCATAGGTTTCTTTGACTGCTTTTCCCAAAGCGACCAAATAGGGATACGGCCCTCGCTCATACCCATTGGCGTCACCCAATATTTTCATATAGCGATGCATTTTTTTCAAATCAGATTTCAAATCAGCGACCAGGTACTTAAAGAATTCCCGGTTTTTTGGATGTATAGACTTGATAAGTCTAGCTTTTACGAATGCATGGGCCCGGATTCGGCGGATAAACAAATGTTTGGTAAACATATGGAGGATTTTTCCTGCCAGAGGGGATTCCAGTATAAAGGTCAAGGAAAAATCCCAAAAAATCTCCCAAGCGCTGACCTCGGGCCCCTGTTCGAGGATTTCCAACCGTTTGTCCTGAACCTGTTCGGCAGCCAATGTCGCACTGTCCATCAGGGTATACATATCCTCCATCTGCTCTGCAGCCAACTGGCGCAATACCGCCACTGAGGCTTCGATATTCGCGGCGCTGGATTGTGTGCTGGTTTTCACTTGGTCTTTAAGCTGATCGATAGTAGGCATGTCTCACCTTTATTCCGGTTGTTGTGGATCCCATTCCGGCAATTGGTCATCTGCCTGAAGCAATACCAGCGTGGTGGGAATGCTCACTTCCCATTCTTCACCGGTATATGCCCGGGGATCAATCACGTCTGCTTCCGCCTTAAGTTCGGCAATGATCGACACAAACACGTCATCCTCCAGCAACGGCGCTTCCCCGCCGTTCCAAATCTCGCCGGTGGTTAGATAATAAACCAGGGCCTCTTCATAGGCAGGCCGCACGGGCACCACGACCCGGGCTGCGCCGGCCTGGAGAAATTTGGTGAATAAAGGATCAGAATCATCCATGGACACAGCTGCCAGCCAGTTTTCCCGGCGCCCCCAGAAATAAGGATAATACAGATAGGTCATCTGCTCCCATTCGAACGCCTGCTCAAAAAACTGCGCTTGGCAGGAGGATTTGAGATTTTTCGGGTTCAAGTCGATTTCCGGATAGCCGTTCTTGGCAGGATCATTGATGGCGTCAAAGTCAAATATCGCCTGTCGTAGCAGGCCGAGGCAGCCTTTTTTCAATTCCTGCTGTTCCAAAAAACGGTTCATCTCGGGATTGCGCCCGCCAATGCGAATGGCCCGGTTGGCGTTTTCGCCGTCTAACACCGCGTTTTGATAATCCAGCTCCATTTTTTTGTAGGCGCTGATAATCGCCGCATAGGTTTTTAACTGCCATTGTTCAAAATACTCCTTTGACAATTGGCATTTCACAGTGATGTTCACAGCAAAGTACCAGCAGAAATAAAGCCACAACACTATTGATATTTCATCTGCCAGGCTGTCAAGCGCAATGGTCCAGCTTTGGTCGCTGCTGGACACACCCTGTTTTCCGATCCAGACAGTCCACATCGGATTTTGATCCGGAGGCGGAGGTATATTCCCCTTGGGGCTGGCTGTCCCGCAAACCGTGGCTTCGATCGCCTGGAAATGCTCGGGTATTTTAATTTTTCTGGAGATATTGAATACCCGGTCAGCGTTGATTTGAACCGCCTCATCTGAGGGATAGTGAAGGCTGATTGAGACCTCCTGATATTTGGCAGGGGGAGGGGTGACATCCGCAAGGCCGTACTGGGTTACCCAGTGCTGATAATTGCCCTCATTGATCTCCGCCGGCGCCAGTGGTTGTCCGGGATTCGCCAAACTCATGGGCGCTGGAGGTTGAGGAAAAGCCACTTCGTTTCGCTGCCTGTTTTTTTCCGAATGGATGTAAAAGGCCGCCGGCTCGGGGATGATAAATTCGTACATAAGGCGTTTGCCGTAACATACCACGCGGGCGTTATAAATCTTGTTCAACCAGCGGTAAATGCCGATCACGTGGCCTTCACCGGTTTTATTGTCATATCCGTGGGTGTTGGTCTCCTCCACTTCCCGCAGGGTTGTCACGGTGCGCTCCCGCTGCACGCGGTCCATGATAACCGAAATCGAGCGATCGATGATTTCCTTGGCAAAACGGGTCGAATTATCATTCGACTCAGCCACCGATTTCTCACTGGTAAAATTGAAGGTGTCCGTGGCGGACACCGGACCATAGGCAGCACTGACGGTTAAACCATTGTCATATTTTGTGTCCGTGTCTATTGTGTTGGATACCTCGCGCTGCAACTCATACCGTTCAGTAGTCTGCAGGTCCTTTTCCTGCTGCACCGAAGCTTCAGTTTCCGTCAGCACCGTCTCCTGGGTTTGATCAAGTCGCCGGTGTTTTCTTTCCCGGTATTCTGTCCGCATCACATTTTCAACATACGCAATCTCGCTCATTTCATATTTTTTCAAGGTCTGCTGCACAATTTTTAAATCCCCGATGCCAAGCGGCCTGAGGCATCCCAGGGAATCGAGGGATAGCGGCAGGTTGTTTAGTCGAAAACGCTCCATCTCCAGGGACATGGGGACATAGACTGGTTTGGGGGCCAGGAGAAACAGTCGCGCCGGCACCAGGGGCAGGGCTTTCGCTGTCATTTGCAAATCAGCAAGCGAGTTCACGTTCTCCCTCTGCGCCAGCACATGAAGCATCCGGAGCATCTTGATGATCCTCTCGCAAAGCGAAGGAAAACTCGCCGGAGCCATGGACAAAGCACAGAGGGTATCCCATGCGACATCTGCCACACTGGCGCTCTGGGCATCACGGAGATAGAACAGTCTGACAAAGTTGTCGAGATTTTTGCCGACGGTTTGATTGAATCTTGTCTCACCGACGGCATCCGCCATCTGCTCCAGGAGCTTTTCCTTATCCCATGGTTCCGAGGCCTGACCACACACCCGAGACAATTCCTCAAACACCTCAAAATCCGGCTGATCAAAATAACTCTTTTTATTTCTGGCAAAACCCGCAGCAAAATCCTTGATTTGCGGCCATTTGGTTTTTGATCCCGTCATATCATTCAATTCCCGCAGAAACTCGGAAGTCACATCCTGGCTGGGATTAGGCGTGCTGGAAAACGGCGGCCGGGCAAAAAACATTTTTTCCCTCACCTCAGGCCGGATTTTTTGCACTCCGCGCAATGCCACAAACCTGAACACCGGGTCAAACTGATTACCATTGCTCATATTAAACCGTCCTCTCTTTCATGGCTTTTTGTGCAGGCATTTCGCAAAAGCGCACTGCCTTCGAAACAATGCGCCGTTGTTAAATATGCTTTTTGTTGTATACACAAAAAGCGAACCATATTTGGTCCGCTTGATCAATATCATCCCCTTGCTGCTTTTTTCCTTTGTTCAATCCCTAAGCGCCATTTTTCCAAAACGTCATGTCATGTCCGCCATTTCCAAGCTGAGGATATTTATCCAGGACCGCCCCTTTTTTTTCAAAGAATATCGTGCTCATTGCAGAGATATTTTCCATCAAGTCATTTTGATTTGTCCATTCATTTTTTATCATTTCCAATTCCGGGAGCGCCACACTTAATGATCGCACTTTTCCTTTCCCTTCTGCTGCTGTAAAACGAAAGACAATATTTTCAGAATTATACAATTACTGCCATATGCCGATACTGGATGCTGGTAAAAGGGTGATATCATGGCAGGTTGTCTGAAAGGGTCAGGCTGGTTGACCAGTCTTGAATTTGTGAATAATAAATGGGGTCCGGAGGGCTTGGTAAAAATCAAATCAGTTTTAAGCAAGGAAGATCTGGAGGAGATATTCGGGCGCCACATTTTGGATGTTTCCTGGGTAAATTTCAGCTCTTATTTGCACTTCATTGTAGCAGCAGACAAGATATTTGGACGGGGTGATATGGAAATTGTCCGTGAAGCCGCCCGGTATGCGGCCCAGGTGAATCTGCGCGGAGTTTATAAGATATTTTTGGCAGTATGCACACCTTCCTTCTTTTTAAACCGGGTTCCCAGGATTTGGAACACTTATTATAATGTGGGCATACTGTCTGTGGCAGAATCGAAGAAAGACAAAATGATCTACCATCTCGCCGGTTGGCCGGACATTCCCGAATACCATGAGATTAACCACCTGTCTTATTTGGCCGAAGGGGCCAGGCTGGCCGGGGCCAAAAATACAAAAACCTTCCATAATTTTTGCCAGCGCCGGGGAGACACATTTTGTGAATATGGGATTATCTGGGATTGAGGCACATATTTTCCGGGACGCAATACTTAATCCTTTTATTTGAGGATTGTGAAAATATTATTGTTTGTATGAGGTCTGTCAAAATAGCTCTAATAAGTATTGTGTCCCACCCGTTTTTTCAGCGACAGTGACCTCAAGCCCAAGGGAAATGAACAATCAAGGACAGCCGGTTGGCTGATCCTAATAAATCAGGT